>NZ_VAWF01000004.1:0-300000 GCF_005869845.1 Fodinibius saliphilus
CAATATCGACAAACTGCTTGGCAACTCCGCCGTGATGCTTAGCCATTACCGTTGTAATAGCAGCTGTCAAGGTTGTTTTCCCGTGGTCAACGTGACCAATCGTTCCTATATTTACGTGCGGCTTATCTCGCTGAAATGTCTCTTTTGCCATGGCTAAATGAGTTTACAGTTAATTGTTAAATAATCATCCTTGTAATAATTATAACACATCGTGAGCCGTTAGTCGGAATTGAACCGACGACCCCTTCCTTACCATGGAAGTGCTCTACCCCTGAGCTATAACGGCTTTTGGGTGCGCTCCCCGATAAGGGGATGAGCGGGCGACCGGAGTCGAACCGGCAACATTCACCTTGGAAGGGTGACACTCTACCAATTGAGTTACGCCCGCTTATTGTGGGGGGAGCAGGATTCGAACCTACGAAGTCTCACGACAACAGATTTACAGTCTGCCCCAGTTGGCCGCTTTGGTATCCCCCCGCGTCATCAATATGTCAAAAAAATATTCGACCTGACAGAGTAGATCAAATCTCGATTTTCTTGAGAGCCAACGGCCGGATTCGAACCGACGACCGGCTGTTTACAAGACAGCTGCTCTACCCCTGAGCTACGTTGGCTTATCGAGATAATAACTTTCTCTACCGCTGATTTCTTTCGAAGATCAGCCTCTGGTCGAAAGACTCGAAAACTAAGTACTGTTTACATTTTTGTCAACACTGAATTCAAAAATAAATTCTTTTTCTTCAAAAGAGATCGTTCTAACCAAAAAGTGGCTTCATTTGCGATAGTAATAGATCCCACCCCGAACAATTATAAATAAAACGATACCAGCCAATATAATTTTCCCATACAATGAAAGATAATCTCCTATGACCTTCCAATTCTCGTGCACGACCCATCCAAAACCAAGCAAAATTCCATTCCATAGAATAGAACTTATAGCAGAGCTAATAACTGTGGGTGTTATCCGGGTATGACTCAAACCGGCCGTCAACGAGATAACAGATCTCGTACCCGCTAAAAAACGATTTGCCAGTACCACCCCCATGCCCCAACGCTGCATCCATGATCGCGTCTTATTAATATACTTCAACGGGATAAAACGAAGCAACCAGATCCGTTTATTATTTAGCTCTATCTGCGTACCCCATCGGCTTCCAATCCAGTACATACTCATGAAACCCAAAACTGAAGCTATAGTTGTTAACAGTAGCATAGGAACCAAGCCAATAACTGACTCCGCGGCCAGGTACCCCCCAAACGCTACCAGCACGTCACCTGGGATAGGTGGTATCACATTTTCAAAATAAGCTACTAAGAAAAAAACTGTGTAAATACTCAGCGGCGGCAGGGCATTAATAAGGTCAACAAACTCTTGAATAAAATTCTCAACCATATTACTAAACCTCCTCAATCAGTACTACAGCCCGAGAAGATATCCCTTGTTCGCGCCCTTCAAATCCAACCCCTTCAGAAGTTGTTGCCTTAACAGATATCTGATCCAGATCTATTTTAAGGTCTTTAGCTATACAGCTACGCATCTCTGAAATATGCGGCGCAAGTTTGGGCTGCTCAGCCACCACCGTGGCGTCAATATTGGAAATTATATATCCCTCTTTTTTGACCAGCCCGGAAACTCTTTTCAAAAGAATTCGACTATCAACTCCTTTATACTTTTCTTCAGTGTCTGGAAAATGCTGGCCAATATCTCCCAAAGCGCAAGCACCTAGCAGGGCATCAGCAATGGCATGCAGCAACACATCCGCATCGGAGTGACCAACCAATCCTTTTTCATAAGGAATTTTGACCCCCCCGAGAATCAACGAATAGCCCGCCTCAAGACGATGTACATCATACCCGTAGCCAATACGCATTTTTTATCCTGTCTTTTTTTCAATTAACATACGAGCAATATCCAAATCCAAGGGATAAGTAATTTTAAAGTTGGTTTGACTCCCTTTCACTATTCTTACTTTGCGCCCCAGGTACTCAACCAACGAAGCATCGTCGGTGCCTGAGAAGCGATCCCTCTTAGCTTTCTCGAAAGCCTTAACAATAACGTTTTTGTGAAAAACCTGAGGCGTTTGAGCCTGCCACAAAAAGTTTCGGTCGGGCGTTTCTTCTACAAATTGACTGTCATCAACCCGCTTGATAGTATCTTTCGCCGGCACCCCCAATATGGCAGCACCAGAACGCTGTGCCTCCTTACAGCATTCAACAATCCGTTTTGCCTCGACAAAGGGCCGAACCGCATCATGAATCATAACAAGATCAACATCTGGCAACACAGCTAAGGCATTGCGGATAGAATCTTGTCTCTCATCACCTCCGGAAACAGAATACCCTTTTACATCTTCAGGCAATACCTTATCAAGAATGGTATTCGCATGGCTAAGATACTCATCTGAAGTAGCTACTACTACTTGAACCAACCCATCCAACGATAGAAATTGACGAACAGTATGCTCTAAGATGGTGGCTCCCGACAACTCTAAAAAAGGCTTGGGAGTCTCTTTTTGCATCCGACTTCCCGACCCGGCTGCCGGAATGATGAGAGATTTTGTAGTCACTATTTTGTTATATAATCAACATTGAATCGCCAAAGGCAAAGAAGCGATAATCGTTCTCTTGAGCTTCTTCATAAGCTTCCATTATAAAATCATAGCCCCCAAAAGCTGCACCTAACATCAACATTGTAGATTCAGGGCGGTGGAAGTTGGTAATAACTCCTTCCGTAATTTTAAAGTCATATGGCGGAAAGATAAACTTATCGGTCCAACCGGTACCCGGCTTAGAAATTCCACTGGCTGTTATACTAGTTTCGATAGTACGAACTGCTGTTGTACCACATGCTACAACCTTATTCTCTTCACTGGCCAATGCTTCATTTATCTTTTCAGATGTTTCTTCAGAGATATAATAGTTTTCTGAATCTGTTCTGTGTTTTGTCAGATCCTCGACCTCGCACGGTCGAAATGTTCCCCATCCTATATGCATAGTTATTGGTAACATTTGCACCCCTTTGTCTTTTAGTTTCTCAACCAATTCATCGGTGAAGTGCATAGCCGCAAAAGGTGCTGCAACCGAGCCTCGCTCTTTTGCAAATATTGTCTGGTACTGCTCTTTATCTTCTTCATCTGCTTCTCGCTCGATATATGGGGGCAATGGCATCTCACCGATATTATCCAAAATATGGTAAAGGTCTTCATTCGTCCCTTCAAACAAGAATCGGATTGTACGCCCCCGAGAGGTTGTATTATCGATCACTTCGGCCATTAAGTTCGGGCCAAAATAAAGCTTGTTCCCAATCCTAATTTTACGAGCAGGTTCAACAAGCACATCCCACAACATATTTTCAGGCACCAACTCACGAAGCAAGAAGACTTCAATATCGGCATCAGTCTTCTCTTTTTTACCTTTTAAGCGCGCCGGAAAAACCTTGGTATCGTTATAAACGAGCACATCGCCCTCGTTCATATATTTATGAATATCGGAAAATTTCTCATGAGAGATTGTCTGTTCCTCCCGATCCAAAACCATTAATTTAGCCGCATCTCTGGGCTGAACGGGTTTTTCGGGAACATTATAATCATCTGTATCAAACTTAAAATCGGTAAGTTTCATTATCGAACTACTGCCTTTTATTTGGTTTTATGAACCAGCATTTTTGTTGGATTGAAAAGCGTTCCAAATATACTCGATTTTAGCCCGCAGGACAAGTGTCATTATTTAAGTTCTAAAAACCACCTCTACTACACTGCCCAATCCTCTCTCAACAAATCAATATTTTTTTAAAAAACCTTACCAATACCCAACAATACATCGGGCAACTACAACTTAATAAAAAATAAAACCTTTATAGAAACCGTTAAGTCCATACAAGACCAAAGCAACCTCTTTATTGTAGCTTAATACTTTATTATATTTTGTTACTGCTGAAAACATTATTTTAATGTTAGGCACTTAACCAATATTGGTATCAATTATGAAGAACACCTCTTATATATCTGTTATCACGCTGTGCTTATTATTTGTATTTAGTTTAAGCATTGTTTCACATGCACAACTCCGTGATCAACAAACCAGTTCAACTGATCTAATGGGCCCTGTCGTAAAGGAGAACCCCAGCAAAGGTGCCAACTTCAGCAATCTGTTTAATATGCAGATGAACCACTCATACTCTATGAATTTTACCAGCTGGGGTGGACAGTTCCAAAACTTGAATGCGTATACAAACACAATGCAGTTCTTCTTTTCAGAAGATTTAACCGGACGGGTTGATTTACAGGTTTTGCACTCTCCTTTCGGAAACAGCTTTATGCCTAACAATAATGCTGGCATGGATATGAAGTTTTTAATCCGAAATGCGGAACTTAATTACAAGATTAGTGATAAAAGTAATATCAGCATTCATTTCCAACAGGTCCCCAGCTATGGTATGAATCCGTGGTCTTCTGGCTTATACCGTAATTCTTATAACTCTCCTTTTAATGATCCAATTTACGATTGACAACACAAATAAATGAGTCCCAAAAACAGCGAATCTCATTCTTTTGCACTTAATGCTGTTATCGGCTTTTTAAGCCTGCTATTGGTATTACTTCTTTTTGGGTTGTTTACCCGCATAATCTATCCCCGAATTGAAAATCAACGGGCAAAAGATAATACGGACCTCATTGGCGATGTCATCCAGCTAGAAGTTTTAAACGGATGCGGTGTCGCCGGACTTGCCAATAACTTTACCTCTACTCTACGTAAAAATGGTTTTGATGTAGTAGAAACGGGCAATTTCAAGAACTTTGATATGCAACATACCGTTGTAATAGCACGAAATTTTGATTCAGAAAACGCTCATCGCGTTGCCGATGCCCTGGGCATTGCCCCAGAGAATATTTTCATAGAAGCATCTGAAGATTATTACTTAGACGCTACCGTTGTAATTGGATCCGATTACCAATCTCTCAAACTCAAATAATACTATATGACCAACAGCTCTCAGAAAGCAGACCAACAATTCTCTACTGTCGATGACAGTAAAACGGCTGACGCCGATAAATTAATTGATGTAATTACAGAGGCCCTGTTAGATAAACAGGCAGAAGATATTGTCGTTCTAGATGTTAATGGCCTTACTACCCTTGCTGACAAGTTTGTTATCTGCCATGCACAAACCGATGTTCAAATTAAGGCTATCGCAGATAATGTGAATGTAGAAACTAAAGAACAACTTGGCGAAGGGGCTTGGAAAGAAGAAGGTAGAGAAACACGACGCTGGGTAATTCTAGATTATGTAAATGTAGTCGTACATATATTCAAAAAAGAACTCCGTGAATACTACGCTCTCGAACGAATGTGGAATGATGCATCAATCCGAAAAATTGAAGATGAATAATTAAAAGTTGTGAAATTTATCTACCTGTCAATCATCACTCTTATTACTGTAGCCGGTTGCGCTTCATCTTCTAATAATAAAGAAGATTCTCCTGAAGAATACGAACACCTTGTAACTCTACAACAACCCAATGAAATACCACACGAGAATGCTACCGTATATATTGATTCTGTAAAAAAAGTAAGTACTGTCAAGGGGCCTGCCCTTTTAATTAGTGGTACTTTTCCTGATGCCTGCACCCAACTTCACGAAACGACTCACAGTGTAAATGAAGATCATCTATCATTAGAGATAACAGCGTGGAGAAATCCTGAAACCATGTGCGCACAGGTATTGACTCCTTTCAATTTTATTTTTGATAAGTTTTCTGAGAAGCAACTTTCCAATCACTCAACTATTATTGTAAACGGTACTGAATATAGTTATTGATCATGGCGAAACGCGTATTAGTTACTGAGCCAATTATACCTTCGGTTATAGAAGAACTACAAAAACACTTTACAATAGATGTAGGAGAGCGAGGTCGCTACAATTCCGAAGAACAGCTTAAAAAAGATATTTCTCCCTATCATGCTATTCTTCCGATGCTTTCAAACCCCATCACTCAAAGTGTATTATCGGAAGCAACCAACCTCGAAGTAGTAGCAAATCATGCTGTTGGTTATAACAATATAGACCTGGAGGCTGCAAAAAAGCACGGTATTAAAGTAGCCAACACACCCGGGGTGTTAACGGATTCTTGTGCAGAGTTTACCCTTGGATTAATGTTGGCAGTAGCCCGGCGTTTTTATGATGCTCAACAATACCTGCTAGATGGCAAATTTGAAAGCTGGGAACCATTGGGGTTTCTGGGCATGGAATTAAAGAATAAAACACTTGGCATCATTGGAATGGGACGCATAGGACAGGGGGTGGCAAAACGTGCTCGTGCAATGGGGATGAATATTATTTACCACAATAGGAACCGGGTAGAAAAAAAGACCGAAAAAACATTAGAAGCTACCTACTACTCCTCTCATAAAAAACTAGCTGAAATCTCTGACTTTCTAACTCTTCATTGTCCTCTCACAGAAGAAACCCAACAGCTTATTGATGCTGAAATACTATCCATAATGCCAAACCATGCTATCCTGATCAATACTTCACGTGGTCCTGTGGTAGATGAATCAGCTTTAGCAAATGCATTACATAATAACTCAATTGGGGGAGCGGCACTTGATGTGTTTGAAAACGAACCGGAAGTACATCCCAAGTTGCATAGCGCCCCCAATTGCCTGCTTACCCCCCACATGGCCAGTGCCAGCTACAAAACACGTGAGGATATAGGTATGCTTTCGGCAAATGCTATCATTAAAGTGCTTAACGGAAAACCCATTTCCGAGATTCCCAACTTGATTCAGCCCTAATTTCGGTTCATATTCAGTTATCTGCTGAACTGAACTATCTTTTATGAATAATTTTCTGGATACCAACCGGCTCAACCATCTTTTGGGATGGACCCTCTTGGGGCTCCTACTCACTTTACTGGTACTAGAAGGATGGCGATATGGTGTAAAACCCTCCGAAGTACAGAATGAAGAAATTATAGAACAAAGCCTCACCGAAGCATCTAACTTCTTTCTTTCTAAACAAAAACAGTTACTCAGTGATACCGAAAGTTTAGCAGCAACGCTTCAGCGCTTATTACAAGAACGTGCTAGAGAACGACTACATAGTACAGTTAACCAATTTCCACAATTCTGGAGTACTGCCTTATATCAAGCAGAACAACCTATTGTTTGGAATGGTTTTGCGCTTAGAAACGAACAAGCTTCGTCACTAACCCAAGACCAAAAGGAAGGAAGCATATCTCTTCAAAAGCACAATAATGTCATATATTGGCAATTCCATGTCCCCTTTAGCGTACAAGACAGTTCTGGAACAACAAATTACAACCTACTAACTACCTATAGGGTTCGTCAGAGTAATCCTCTTCCCATAGGTGATCGCAATGAATTTAATTTGTTCAACTCTGAGGAACTATCATCCGCTTACCCACTCAGTTTCACAATCTTTAGCTCTCCATCTGCTGATTATGTAGCAAGCCAACCGCTTAAAAACGTAGAAGGTGACTCGGTTGGATTGGCTTACGCTACAGCTGAAAAGTTTGAACAGACACAAAAAGAGTGGCAGCAGGGTACCCGGTTTTGGCGCTCTGTATTTGCCTTGTTTAGTTTTGTCATACTTAGCTGTTTACTATTCTGGGCAGCAGATCGACTCTCCTTATGGCAAGGGTTATTCCTACAGCTTTTATTTATTGGGATAGGCTGGGGCATATTATACTATACTAACATGTTAGCTTACTGGGTTTTAACACTTTCTGGTTTATCTGTTGAAAGTTCAGGAGCTATGGTAGAAAGTCTTAGCTTTACTTGCACAAATGCCCTCTTTTCTTTTATCAGTGCCGTCACTATTGCAAGAAAAATTAATCGAATTCAAAAACGGGTAGGGCCTGATTCCTATTTAAGTTCCATACTATTCGCCAGTATAGCAGGAGGTATTAATGCCTTTGGCATTCTTAGTGTTTTTAACCTCTTATACTATGATAGCTTAGCCAGCAAAATCCCTCTGCTCGACTTACAGATACTACCCCAATGGGGAACCATTATTCTCTATCTTGCTATGGGTACTACTGTGCTTGCATTAGCAATCGTCATTGTTACATTTAATCGTCTTCTTCTTCGAGCGACTTCCGAGCATTTTAGACTTACAGTTACCATACTGTCTGTATCATTGATCATAAGTGTGTTTTCAACATCCCTTATCTTGCCATTAGGGTTACCATTGGATACAATTTTTGCTATCACATTTCTAAGCTTTTGTCTAATACTCGGGGTTTCTATTCTTTACTTTCGCTATAGGCAGTGGGTTTATGAAATGTCTCAGCTCCGAAAAGCTATTATAGGAAGTTTTATCATTGCCGGCCTTTGTATCCCTGTACTCTACGAAGCCTCATTAAATAACGTAGATAAAAAACTATTTGAAACAGCCCAAGACTATGCAAAAAAAGATGACCCGCAGGCCGAAAAGCTTACAAAAGATATTCTTACTGCTCTTGAAAAACAGTACCGTGATATATCTACAACAGAGCTAGAGGAAAGTCGTTCGGCCCTGCAAGCCCGCTTTACCCAGACCATTCAAGATTTTATATCCCCGGAATGGAATACCTATTCTTTTAACCTACAGCTTATTGATGGAGCAGGAACTCTTATTGCTGACTACGCAACTGACCTAAATTCTCCCAACTGGACTCAGATCTATAATATCCCTACCCTAAAAAGCGTTACTGACATTGAGCAGATAACAAGGTCATCCCTCCATCCTATAGTGCAACGCCCACAACTTGTAAATCAACAAGATTATCACACTTTTTATCGGGGATGGATCCCAGTTTTTGGAAACTCCGGAGAGACTCCTATTGCTTGGATCTTATGCTCTATTTATAAGGAACGGCCCGAATTTAACAAACCAATACGGGCTGTTATGGCTTCACTAACCTATGAAGACTGGAACAAAGCTTACCTGATGCAAAAATATGAAGAGGGTGAAATAATCAATTCAACCCATCAAGGTTATACCGGAAACTTGCATTCTTCCCGAACATTAGAAACCTCCGAAGTTCAGGCGCTACAAAAAGATTCCCTTATTTATATTAACAAAAAAACCCCCGAGTATAATTACAGGACATTATTATGGAAAGTCTCTGAAGACGAAACTATTAAAATCAGTACCACCCTATCGGATTATCGTGTCATTTTATTCACCTTTTTTCGATTTAGCTTTATACTGCTAGTTGCCAGTGGTCTTTTAATGACCATAAGACAGGCTATCATTCCAAACAGTAGTTCGTTATTAAGTCAAGACAAGCGATTTCAAGATCGTATCCTTGATACTTTTCTTCTGGCTACCCTGGTATTTCTTATTTTCCTGATTGTAACCTCGCACTATGCAATTAAACAACAAAACCAAGATATCGTAAAACAAGAGCTCTTCGATAAATTAGAAAGTCTATCGACCACCGTTGCCTTAAACCAAAACACATCTTCTAACAGCGTCTCAAATCGCACCTACTCTCTTGATACATTTACCTCTGCTCTCAATGTAGACGCCAGTTTTTATAATGAACGTACTGTTTCAGAGACTACGACCCCACAGATATATCAACAACATCTTTTACCTTCAGCTTTACCCTACAATATATATGAGAAGCTGTATAAAGAACGGCAAACCGATGTATTTTCAACTGTCACTTTAGCTGACCAGTCACTCCTTATAGGATATCGAGCCATTTTTGATAAGCAAAACGATCCTATAGGTACCATAGCAATACCAACATTTCTACAATCTCCTAAATATGACCAGCAACTATTAGAAACTACCAGCTATCTCATTCTTATATACCTGTTTGTTTTTGGATTATTTATTCTTGCCTCTACCCTCATCTCTAAAGGACTAACCCGCCCTCTTTTTTATATTCAGCGTGGTCTTAATAAAATATCAGCCGGTAATCTGGATACCGAGATCCCAGTCACAAGTAATGATGAAATTGGGAACCTTGCCCATGCTTATAACAATATGGTCTCGCGGCTCAAAAAACTGCAAAAAGAATTAGCTGCTGCCGAACGCGAAGCTGCCTGGAAAGAGATGGCCCAACAGGTTGCACATGAAATTAAAAATCCGCTCACACCGATGAAACTCAACGTACAACACCTTGAGCGACAACTCAAAGACGGTACACAAAGTCCGGAAAAACTTAAAAAGAAGATTCAAAAAATTACGGCTAATCTTATTGAGCAGATTCAGTCTCTAAATAATATAGCATCTGACTTTTCAAAATTTTCTCAACCCCTTGATGATAACTTTGAAAAGGTAAATATTGTGGAAATTGCTTCATCAGTAGCAGACCTTTATGAGCATGACGAGGAAGTAAGTATTAACCTAGAATCTGAAAGTGATACGATCTACATAAAAGCCATAAAAGATGAGCTTAAGAGGGTACTCATCAACTTGGTTAAAAATTCTTACGAGGCTATAACCGATGATAAAAAAGGGGAAATCATTCTTCGTATCTACCATCAGAAGCAGCATGTCTTTGTAGAGATTGAAGATAATGGAATGGGTATTGAGGAAGAAAATCGTGACAATATTTTTGTTCCCAACTTCTCTACAAAATCCAGCGGTACAGGACTTGGACTAGCCATCTGTAAAAAAATAATAGAGGCTCATGAAGGGAGTATCAGCTTTGCTTCGGTTGAAGGAGAAGGTACAACCTTTGTTATAAAATTACCTAAAAACTGATCAAATATTTGAGGTTTCCCCTCTTTATATCAGATTAGACACGCCAACCTTGGTTCATTAAGGCATCAAGTATTTCAGTTTTTCTTACCCTTACTATTCCACTACTTTTTTTGTACCATTAGCGATTATTTAGGATTGATCTTTTTACTGCCAAAACAGCAAAGCCTTTTCTCTGCAGATGCTCTCTTATTTTAGATCTCAAAAACAACAAATTCGCGAAGAAGCAGGCATGACCCTAAAGATTGGGCTTCCTGTAATCATTGCCCAGCTGCTACAGATGTCAATGAATTTTGTGGATACCGTGATGGCAGGTAACCTATCTGCCGAAGATTTAGCAGCGGTAGCCGTCGGCGGAGCTATATTCATTCCCTTTATGATGTTAATTGCGGGTATCCTGATGGCCATCACCCCTATTGTTGCACAACTTGTGGGAGGGCGCAACCTCAAAGAAATTGGGGTCAATGTTCGCCAAAGTCTTTGGCTCTGTCTTATTCTTGCCCTGCCGGTATTCTTCCTGATTCGAAACCTGGAGTTTGTGATGCACTTTCTGGATGTCACTCCTTCCATCATTCCCATAGCACAAGGTTATCTGGATGCCATTTCATGGGGCGTCTTTGGTATTTCAGGCTATATGGCACTGCGTTTTTTCAACGAAGGGATGTCCGTAACCCGCCCTGCCATGTATTTTGCACTCCTTGGTGTGTTTATCAACATTATCTTTAACTATATCTTTATGTACGGCAAGCTGGGCTTCCCGGAAATGGGAGCCATAGGTTGCGGCTATGCCTCGGCCGTAAACGGATATGTAATGTTTATGGGAATGCTTCTCTTTACTATGAAACACAAACCCTACCACCGTTTCGATATTTTCTCCTCTTTACGATTGCCAGAATGGAAATATCTCAAAGAGATTCTACAAGTAGGTATTCCCATCGGACTCAGCTCTACTATGGAAGTAACTATGTTTGCACTTGTCAGCTTGCTAATGGGTTCGCTCAGTGCTGTTGCTGTAGCCGGTCACCAAGTGGCTATTAACTTTTCTGCCATGACCTTCATGGTTCCCTTTGGACTCTCTACGGCTATTACTACCCGTGTCGGAAATGCCATCGGTAAAGGAAATATGCCTGAAGCCCGCCATCGCGGATATGTCGGAATTGGTCTTGCCACCTCTTTTATGTGTGTAACCGCTGTTATCATCTACCTTTTCCCGGATATTATTACCAGTATTTATACTCAAGACAAAGCCGTACAGGATGTAGCCATAAGCCTACTTTATATGGCTGCTATTTTCCAGATTTCTGACGGCTTGCAAGTAAGCGGATATGGCGCTCTCCGCGGACTCAAGGATACCACTATCCCAATGATTGTTAATTTTATTGCTTATTGGATGGTAGGCTTACCCTTGGGTTATTACCTCGGTATTATTCGAGATGTTGGTCCGCAAGGTCTTTGGATGGGACTTATCGCCGGTCTTACCATTGCTGCGATCCTTCACAACATTCGATTCTACATCCTTACGAAACAGTAATATTTTCAGTCTAACAATCGATTGTTCACTTTCCCTCCTCACCTTATCAATACTATTTTGTAAAAGAATTGAAATTGGGAATTTTTACCGCATAATTAGGGTAATACAGTATAAACTGTAACTGTTCACCAACACCTCATCAATGGCTGCCTTTATTCATAATATTGCCACAATCGTGCCAGAACATTTTTATAAACAGGAATTTCTTCGCAATCGGATGAAGGAGTATATCGGAAACGGAAAAACCTCCCAGCGCATCATTCATCGTATCTATTCGAAATCCGGCATCAATAAACGCCATACCGTTATTAACGATTTTGACAAAAACGGCTCTGCACGATTCTTTTTTGAAAAAGATGGCTCCTTAAATACACCCTCTACAGGCACTCGTAATAAATATTACACCCAAAAAGCCAAAGAACTTTTTGTAGCAACCGCTCGCAAAACGATCCAACAAAGCAGCAGTATATCCAAAGAAGATATCACCCATGTGATTACCGTATCATGCACCGGTTTTTTTGCTCCAGAACCGGGCTTCGAAATTATCAAGAAACTTGACCTTTCTGCCTCTACCCAGCGCTTTCATCTTGGGTTCATGGGGTGTTTTGCCGCTTTCCCTGCAATGAAAATGGCAAAATCATTTGCTGAGTCTAATTCTAATGCCAACATATTGGTTGTATGTCTTGAGCTTTGCAGCATACATCTTCAAAATTCAACTTCACCAGACAACCTCATTTCCGCCTCCGTTTTTGGAGATGGTGCTGCGGGAATGTTAATCAATCATACAAAGCCGAAACAAAACGGCTACGAATTGAATCAGTTTTCCACTTCCATTGCAGATGGAAGTGAGCAAGATATGGCTTGGTCTATTGGTGATACAGGCTTTGATATGGTACTTTCGAGCTACGTTCCGGACATCATTGAATCAAACTTACCCCAAGCTCTTGCTCCCCTTTTGGCAAACTACCAGCTGAAACCCGAACAGATCAAACACTGGGCAATCCATCCCGGAGGTCGCGCAATCCTGGATAAAGTTGAACAAAGCTATTCACTGGATGAATCACAACTGGCATCTTCGCGTGCCACCCTGGCAGAGTACGGAAATATGAGTAGTGCTACTATTTTATTTGTATTAGATGATCTACTCAAACGGCCTGAAACCGAAAAAGATGAAACTGTGTTAGCAATGGCTTTTGGCCCGGGCCTCACCATGGAAAGCAGCTTATTAACTAAAATCACCCAACGCTAATGACGCTCTTCTTATCGAATCGAGATACCAAGAGTACAGAACGAATGGATGATCCCGGTTGTGACCTTTCAGAACTTGAAAACACTTATAGGCAATTTAGTACCATCAACAGCCTAATCTCTCAATGGTATCGAATCTATAAAAACGAAATTCGTCCTCTTTTAGATACTAACACCTCTAACGCCATACTTGATATCGGTTTTGGCGGGGGCGATATCCCCATAAAATTGGCCCAATGGGCAAAAGGCGATGGATTCGACCTTCATATAACGGCCATCGATCCGGATCCCAGAGCCGTTAATTATGTTCAGCAACTATCATACCCGTCAAATATCTCATTTTGGCAGTGTGAACTTTCAGAGCTTAAGCCCAAAGAAAATAAGTTTGATGTTGTCATCGCCAACCATCTCATTCATCACCTTAGCAAAAAGGAACTGCTCAAAATGTTGAAACGGGCAAAAGCATTAAGCATTCGAAAAGTAATTTTCAATGATATTCAGCGTAGTGACTGGGCCTATCTTTTTTTCAATCTCTTGGCACGCCCACTTTTCCGCAGCTCCTTTATTACTGAAGACGGTATAACTTCTATCAAAAGAAGTTATACGCTAAAAGAACTCCGCAATACTGTTCCTGATAAATGGCAGGTAACTTCCGTTTTTCCTTTTCGCCTAATATTGACCTTTGAGCATGAGTAAGTGTCCCCCGAAATACCAATTGGCAATCGTAGGAGCCGGAGCGGTAGGCCTATTCCTGGGTATCTGTCTTGAACAAGTAGGTATTTCCTGTGTGATATTGGAAAAAAGAGAAGAGGTTCGCAAAGGCTCGCGATCCCTGGGAATCCACCCGACATCACTGGAACTATTTGCCAAGCTGAACATTGCAGACAACTTCACCCAACAGGGTATCAAAATAACCAACGGACATGCTTTCTCTAATACCAAAAAATTAGGCACTCTTTCTTTCGAGCAATGTACTAAACCTTTCAACTTTATTTTAGCTCTACCACAAGAAAGGACTGAAAAAATCCTCCAGGATGAGCTTAATAAAAGGAATCCCAACATAATAAAACGGGGAGCAAAGGTATCATCAATTACACAAAATAAGCAACAGGCTATCGTCTCATTTCACTACCGGGGAAAACAGCAGAAAGTCAATGCCGACTATGTAATAGGATGTGATGGAAAAAACAGTATGGTACGGCAGCAGATGGACAGCTCTTTTGACGGACGATCCTATCCGGATACCTACATTATGGGAGACTTTGATGACAACACCGAATTTGGAACAGACGCCGCTATTTTTCTGTGTGATGAAGGATTAATTGAATCTTTTCCACTACCCAAACAAAAACGACGCTGGGTCATCAAAACTGACCAATATATTAAGAATCCAAACCGAGCGGATATTTTAGACCGTCTACAAAACCGAATTGCCCATTCATTAGCAGGAGCAACTCACAGCATGCTCAGTAGCTTTGGAGTTCAAAAATTAGTAGCCCACCCAATGGTTGACAATCGTATTATTCTCGTCGGTGATTCAGCGCATGTAGTGAGTCCTATAGGCGGCCAAGGGATGAATTTGGGCTGGCTTGGAGCATGGAAACTTGCAGAAAGCTTCCATCACATCTTCAATAAAGGCGAAAAAGCAGATGCTAACTTAAAAGATTTTGAAAATGAACATACCGTCACCACAAGAAATTGCATGCGAAGAGCAGAACTCAATATGCGACTGGGACGGCGTGTAGCATTTCCTTCTGCTCGAAACCTGGTTGTAAAAGCGATGCTTCAAAAACCGATATCCAAGCTTATGGCAAAACTTTTTACGATGCGGGGAATAGATCGGTGGATCATCTAAAAGGTAACTTCACAATTTTCTATTGCTTCGCTCTTGTTTTGGAATCGTTGCTAACCTTTATAATGAGAACGTCATTTTCTCATTGCCATATGTTTAGCGGCTGTTTCCTAAACTAATTTTATAAAAGCCTCTGCTAAAGCATTTATTGCTCAAAAGAGATGACAAAACTAGCCCCCCCCTCACGATTTATTTCCATGGATGCTTCCAATCTTCGAAGTAATACATCAATAAGCCAACTTCCAACCGACTCCGTATTACCGAGTGAAAAATCATCTTTCAGCCCCTCGCCATTATCGGCTACTTCCAATTGTACCATATTTTCATTTTGCACCAGATCGATCTGAATTTCTCCCGTAGCAACATCATCTTTAAATGCGTGCTTATATGCATTGACTAACAACTCATTCAGTAGCAACCCGCAACACATACCCCGCTCAGTATCCATCGATACCGACTCTGCCTTAATTCTCACAGCAATATCTTGTGAAGGGTTGGCCAGCATAGAAGATATTTTTTCGGTAAGACGCCCGATATATTCACCCAGATCTATTTCTTTCTTTAAATCATTATGATATAGCAGATCATGAATTTCGGCCATAGAATCGATACGAGCACAAGTTTTTTGAAGTACCTCCTTAGAAACTTCATCAACCTCAGGCATCTCCATCTCAATAAGAGCTGTTATCGTAAGTAGATTATTTTTAATGCGATGGCTCACTTCTGTTAGCATAATCTCTTTATCCTGAGCGCGTTGCTGTAAATTTTCTAGCTCTCGTGTACGTTCAATTGTATGTGCAACATGTTCAGAAAGTGCTTTAAACACAGGAATATCATCTTCAGAAAACCCTTTCTCTCCTTTTCTGTTGATAGCCTCCAGCACGCCTATCACCTTTCCATTTTTTCCAGAAAGAGGTACACAAATAATACTCTCTGTCGTAAAGTTATCTGAAAGCTCACCGCCGAAGATACCAGTTTCTTCAAGATTATTTGAAAAATAGGGTTGTTCATGTTCCAGCACCCAACCGGCCACCCCTTCATCTTGCGAAATACGTTTTCCCCGAACTTCATGGCGCACCGGTCCTGAAGGGATACTCACAACTAATTCTTGGGAATCTTCATCTAACAAAATTAGTGAACTTGCTTCAGAACTCATCACTTTTTTAATGATTTCCAAGCTTCTTTGTAAAACTCCCTTGAGTTCAACAGCCCTGTTCAGACTACTAAATTCTTCTAACAACATTTGAAGACTATCACCACTTATACTGCCCGGGTAAGCCTTATTGGCAGATGGCATAATATAACTATCTCTTTTAGATTTCTTTATTATAACCTACGTTACCATTTTTTTATCAAAACATAAACAGTACTATTTAATAATATACAAATTAAAAGCCCGGCCACAATGGCCGGGCTTTTAAGAAAAAAAAGAAACGAACTACTGATCTTAGTTATTCTTTTCTGCGCGATGGTATTCCCGCAATACGTAGTGAAGAATTCCTCCATTACGATAGTAATCAATTTCGACCGGTGTATCGATTCGACATTCCGTCTCGAAAGAGATCGTTTCTCCATTGGACTTTTTGGCATCTACTTTCACCTTATCCTGTGCTTTCAGATCATCAGACAAATGAATGGTAAACTCTTCTGATCCATCAAGTCCCAGGGTATCAGCAGATTCACCTTCCTTAAACTGCAAAGGTAACACCCCCATACCTACCAAATTAGATCGGTGGATACGTTCATAAGAAGTCGCGATTACCGCCTCAACACCTAACAAATCGGTACCTTTGGCAGCCCAATCTCGAGATGATCCCGTACCATACTGTTTACCGGCAAGGGCAACGAGTGGAGTATCGTCTTCTTTATATCGGGTGGCAGCATCGAAGATAGTAGTAATCTCATCTGCGGGGAAGTAGTTAGTGAAACCTCCCTCTTTACCCGGTGCCAACTGATTTTTAAAGCGTACGTTAGCGAAAGTTCCGCGAGTCATAACACGATCGTTACCGCGTCGAGAACCGTAAGAGTTAAAGTCTTCATACTTTACTCCATGATCTTTCAGGTATTCCCCAGCAGGACTGTCTTCTTTAATGTTACCAGCAGGTGAAATGTGATCAGTCGTAATTGAGTCTCCAACTTTAACAAGAGCCCGTGCATCTTCAATAGATGTAATCGGATCGGGTTCTTCTCCCATATCCATAAAGAATGGCGGCTCTTGAATATATGTAGATTCCTCTTTCCATTCGTAGAGTTCTCCACCATCTACAGGAATTTCATCCCACTCTTCGGATTCGAACACATCTCCATATTGCTCTTCGAAGAGCTCGGGGCGAATTGCATTGTCGAGGTGCTCAGCAATCTCATCTGCTGTAGGCCATATCTCTTTGAGATACACATCATTGCCTTCTTTGTCTTTACCGATCGGTTCGTTCTCCAGATCAATATCAACGGTACCGGCAAGGGCGTAAGCCACAACCAAAGGTGGAGAAGCCAGATAATTCGCTTTCACATATGGGTGAATACGACCTTCAAAGTTTCGGTTCCCGGAAAGAACACCAGCAACAATCAAGTCGCCTTCTTTAACGGCATCTTCAACGGGCTGTGGCAACGGACCGGAGTTTCCTATACAAGTAGTACACCCATATCCCACGAGGTTAAATCCAAGCTTGTCCATATAATCGGTGAGGCCGGCCTCTTCGAGGTATTCTGTTACTACCCGTGATCCCGGTGCCAAAGAAGTTTTCACATAAGGTGGAACTTTGAGACCTTTTTCCAATGCCTTCTTCGCAACAATACCGGCACCCAACATTACGCTTGGGTTTGATGTGTTGGTACAAGAGGTAATTGCAGCGATAACCACATCTCCGTGGGTCATCTCCATCTCCTGTCCATTCTTAAAGGTTCCTTTGTTAGCAAGCTTTTCTTGCTCCAAGTTGAAACCCATCGTGGGATCGTCGCTGGTAAGACTACTTTCAAAGGTAGACTTCATATTTGGAAGGGTGATACGATCATGCGGCAGCTTAGGTCCCGCAAGGGATGTTTCTACCGTACTCAAGTCCAGCTCAAGAGTGCTGGAAAATTCCGGATCGGGCGTACCTTCTGTACGATATAATCCCTGCTCCTTCATATAACGCTCTACAATCTCAACATGTTCAACATCACGACCGGTAGCACGCATATAACGCATTGCCTCTTCATCCATTGGGAAGAAGCCCATGGTAGCACCATATTCAGGAGACATATTTGCAATAGTAGCACGATCAGGCAGGCTCATGCTGCTCAAACCGTCACCATAGAACTCAACAAATTTACCTACAACGCCATGCTTTCGCAACATCTCTGTCACCGTTAAGGTAAGATCCGTCGCCGTAACACCTTCACGAAGTTGACCGGTCAGTTTCATACCCACTACTTTAGGAACCAACATGTGGATCGGCTGTCCCAGCATTGCAGCTTCTGCTTCAATACCGCCAACGCCCCAGCCCAAAATGCCGAGACCGTTAATCATCGTGGTATGTGAATCAGTTCCTACCAAAGTATCAGGATAGACGATAGTAGAACCATCCTCTTCTTCGCGGACAAATGCCCCTTTGGCCAAATACTCCAAGTTTACCTGATGCACAATTCCGCGCCCGGGAGGTACAACCCGGAAGTCATCAAACGCTTTTTGCCCCCACTTCAAAAACTCATAACGCTCACGATTACGTTCAAATTCTTTCTCCACATTATGCATAAAAGCATATTCCTGCCCGAACTCATCAACTTGTACCGAATGGTCAATAACAAGATCAACCGGCACCTTCGGGTTAATAGAAGTTGGAGGTCCGCCCATGCGATCCATCGCAGATCGTAATGCAGCTAAATCAACAACAGCAGGTACGCCAGTAAAATCTTGCAGTACCACACGTGAAGGTTTGAAAGGGATCTCTCCCTGCGGGTCTTTTGCATTATAGTTCGCTAAACTGTCAATATCGTCTTCGGTAAACGCATAACCGTCGTACTCTCTAAGTACTGCTTCGAGCAGTACCCGTATTGTAAATGGGAGCTTTTCCATTTTTCCATAGCCCATCTCTTCCAGCTTTTGCAAGCTGTACATATCGGCCTCACCGGATCCCGTGTCAAAGGGAATGCGTGTTTTTGCAAACTTATTTTCTTTGCTCATCTTTTTCTTCATTTCAAAATTAACACTCTACTTCTTAAGCACACTTTTTACGGTATCGCAAAGATACAACTTTTTTTTAAGAGTTTCTTTTCTTTAATAAAGATAACTTTTACTGCTCTATCTCACGATATGCCGGATTTCTATCTATAAGAAGCAGAGAATCCAGTAATAAAAATTTTAATATCTTCAGCATTGCAAATGGAAATAAATAAGCCTATTTTGCGGGACTTCACAGAAAAGCAATTTTAAACAATTTTTAACCGTGGACACGAATAGTTACAAGACCTACTCCGCTAAACCGAGTGATATCGAAAAGAAATGGGTTCTTGTTGATGCCGATGGGCATGCTCTCGGACGCGTTGCTTCTAAAGTAGCAACGTACCTGCGAGGTAAGCACAAGCCCGAGTTTACCCCTCATATGGATACCGGCGACAATGTTGTAGTCATCAATGCCAGCAAGGTAAAGCTGACAGGCAACAAGTTGAAGCAAAAGGAATATTTCCGGTATACCGGTTACCCCGGTGGTGAGCGTTTTACTTCGGCTGAAGAGTTGCTGGAACACAAGCCAGAGATTGTCATGGAAAAAGCCATCAAAGGCATGTTACCCAAAAACAAATTGGGTGACAAACTAATGACAAACCTGCGCGTTTATGCTGGTCCGGTACATGAACAAGAAGCACAACAACCAGAAAAAATCGAGCTTTAATAACGAATGGAACAGAAAAACTTCATCGGAAGAAGAAAGACTTCGACAGCGCGATTATATATCAAGCCAGGATCGGGAGAATTTATCGTAAACAAACGACCTCTGGAAGATTATATCGCAACTAAGGCACATCAGAATGTTGCTACCTTACCTCTTGAAGTAACTGAGTCTGAAGACCAGTTCGACATTAAGGTAACGGTACGCGGCGGTGGCATTACCGGACAATCCGGAGCCATTCAGCACGCGCTTGCTCGCGCTCTTGACGATCACAACGAAGAGTGGCATGATGTATTGAAAGCACATGACCTTCTTACTCGTGATGATCGTATGGTAGAACGCAAGAAGTATGGACAACCTGGTGCTCGTAAGAAATTCCAGTTCTCCAAGCGTTAATATACCGCGCGTTTTTACGCTTTCTTTTTTCCAACACACACAATTTAATCACACATATACAGCGACTCAGTGCGCCGAGTGTCTGCCCTTGGCAGATTAGCGCCGGGGACGACCTGTATAGAGGATTAACTCAAAAACAAATCTATACCTATGCCTAAAACACCAGATCTACAAGAACTATTGAAATCGGGCGCCCACTTCGGGCACCTTACTCGCCGATGGAATCCCAAAATGAAGGAATTTATCTTCATGGAGCGTAACGGGATTCACATTATTGACCTCAAAAAGACACAAAAGTTTTTCCAGGAAGCGCTGGATGAAGTCACTAAACTTGCACGCGCCGGAAAAACTATCCTTTTTGTAGGAACCAAGAAACAATCTCAAGACATTGTTAAAACCGAAGCTATTCGTTGCGGTATGCCTTATGCTACGCATCGTTGGCTTGGTGGAATGCTTACAAACTTCTCTACGGTCAAAAAGAGCATCTCTCGAATGGAAGAGATTGAGCGTATGAGCCAAGACGGTACTTTTGATGAGCTTACCAAGAAAGAGGCTCTTATGCTGGAACGTGAGCAAGAAAAACTTGAGCAAACCCTCGGTGGTATTGCCAACATGGGGCATATTCCCGGTGCTATTTTTGTCGTTGACACGATCAAAGAACATATTGCTGTTAACGAGGCTGTGAAGCTTAACATCCCTATTGTTGCTATGGTAGACACCAACAGTGATCCCGATATTCCGGATTACATTATTCCTTGCAATGATGACTCTGCCCGTACCATTCAATTGATAACTTCTAAAATTGCCGATGCTATTATTGAAGGAAATGCTGAGCGCGAATCTCATAGCGAAGAAGAGATGATGCAACAAGCAGCTCAGGATGCTAAAAAAGCGGAAGAGCAAGAAGTGAAGAAAAAGATTAAAGCTACCGGCAAGCGTCGCTCACGACGTAAAGACAAAAAGGATGATTCCTCTTCTGACGAAGAAGAATAACATCCAACCCGGTACAACAATAAATACAAAACGAACATTAAATAGCGTAACGCCAAAATGAGTATTTCTGCAAAAGACGTAAAAGAACTACGCGAACAAACAGGGGCTGGCATGATGGACTGTAAAAAAGCCCTTCAAGAAGCAGATGGCGACTTTGATGAAGCCACTGAAATTCTTCGTAAGAAAGGACAAAAGCTTTCTGAAAAACGAGCTGATCGCGAAGCCAACCAAGGCCTCGTTGTTAGCCGTGTAAGTGATGACGGTAGCAAAGCCGCTGCATTGGAAATTAACTGTGAAACTGACTTTGTTGCTCGTAATGATGATTTTCAGGAAGATGCGCAAAACTTCCTTGATATCGTTTTTGAAAACGAGATCAACTCAGTTGATGAACTTCTGGAGACAGAGGTTGATGGCCTTACAGTTGCTGATCAACTCAAAGATATGATCGGAAAAATTGGTGAAAAGATTAAGATCAACCGTGTTCTCTTTACCAATTCTGATGGCTATCTAATTTCCTACATCCACCCTGGCAACCAACTGGGAGTACTAGTAGAGTTTGAAGGTGAGATTTCTGACGACAGCATAGGTAAAGATGTGGCCATGCAGGTAGCTGCCATGAATCCGATTGCAGTAACACGCGACGACGTTGACAGCTCAATAGTAGAAAAAGAGCTTAAAATCGCTAAAGAGCAGCTGCTTGAAGAAGGCAAAACAGAAGAAATTGCTGAAAAAGCATCTAAAGGAAAGCTTCGACGCTTCTATGAAGAACGGGTACTGCTGGAACAAAAGTTTGTGAAAGACAACAGTCTTTCTGTTGAAGAGTATCTCAAACAAAATGATACTCCCCTCGTAAAATCCTTTCACAGGATTCAGCTTGGAGAAGACTCCTAAAACATTTGATTTTCAAAAAGGCTACCAATTTGGTAGCCTTTTTTTTATGCTTAAGGGATTATACAATTACAATAGCTAATCGGCACGTTAACTATTAATTCAACTTCCAACAGAAGAAAAGTGGCAAATAAATACAAGCGGGTTTTACTGAAGGTGAGCGGCGAAGCACTACTCGGTGAACAAGGTCATGGCATTGACGGAGATATCCTGACACAGTATTCCGAAGAAATTGAATCTATTCACGACGAAGGGTACGAAGTATCGGTCGTTGTAGGCGGCGGAAATATCTTTAGGGGCGTCAAAGGTGCTACCGAAGGCATGGATCGGGTACAGGGCGACTATATGGGTATGCTGGCAACAATGATTAACAGTATGGCCCTGCAAGATGCTCTCGAACGCATGGGAGTTCATACCCGGCTGATGTCTGCTATTCGAATGGAAGAAATTGCCGAACCTTATATCCGCAGACGTGCCATCCGACATCTCGAAAAAGGGCGCGTCGTTATTTTCGGTGCAGGAACAGGTAATCCCTACTTTACTACTGATACGGCAGCTTCTCTTCGGGCTATTGAAATAGAAGCAGATGTGATTCTTAAAGGAACTCGTGTTGATGGAATCTTTGATTCTGATCCGGAAAAGAACCCTGATGCAGAAAAATTCCATACTATTAGCGGTGAAGAAGTACTCAATCGTCGGCTTGACATCATGGATCTTACCGCCTTTACCCTATGTCGTGAAAATGAGACCCCAATCATTGTTTTTGATATGAACAAGGTCGGAAATCTTAAAAAAGTGTTAGCAGGTGATAATTCAGTAGGATCTGAAGTAGTTTGGGAAGATTCCTGAATTTCTTAAATTCTTTTTGACTGATATCAGTATAAAAAAGACTATTAATAACACACGAATATTATGATTCCTCCAGAACTACAGTCTATTATCAAATCTGCCGATCAGCAAATGGATCGTGCTGTAAAACATTATCGCAAAGAGCTTTCTCATATTCGTGCAGGTAAAGCACAACCCTCTATTTTAGACGGGATCAAAGTTGATTATTACGGATCGCAAACCCCTTTGAACCAGCTGGCTAATGTAAGTGCCCCCGAGGCACGGCTACTTACGGTACAGCCTTTCGACAAATCAGCACTTGAAGAGATTGAAAAAGCTATTATGTCTTCCGGTTTGGGGTTAAATCCTAATAATGATGGCAATATTATTCGTATTCCTCTTCCGATTTTATCTGAAGAACGCCGTAAGGAGTTGGTAAAACGGGTAAATGAACTCGCTGAAGAAGCACGTATTTCTATTCGAAATACTCGTCGCGATGCCAATGAAGAGATCGAAAAAACGGTGAAAAATGAATCTCTTCCCGAAGATTCTCTTTATGAGGCTGAAGAAGAGATTCAGAGTATTACCGATAATCATACTGAACAAGTTGGGGAGCTCTCAGATAAGAAGGAAGAAGAAATCATGACTGTTTAAATTCAGGAGCTCCATATTCAAACACTTAAGACTCAAATAATTATTGATCATTATTTGAGTCTTTTCATTTGATAGCTAATGCATGTATATATCCGAACTCGAATTACAGGGATTTAAGAGTTTTGCGAACAAAACCAATGTCTCATTTGATAAAGGGATAACGGCTATTGTTGGTCCCAATGGCTGTGGAAAATCTAATATTGTTGATGCCATGCGATGGGTGCTGGGTGAACAACGCCCTACCCTTCTTCGCTCATCAAGTATGGCGAATGTGATCTTTAACGGTACTGCCAAGAAAAACGCTCTTGGCATGGCTGAAGTGTCGCTCACTTTTGTTAATAACAAGGGGTTACTACCTACCGAGTATAATGAACTTACTATTAGTCGACGTCTCTACCGCTCTGGAGAGAGTGAATACCTGATTAACGGCACTACCTGTAGGCTCAAAGATATTACCGAACTCTTTATGGATACCGGCATGAGTTCTGATGCCTACTCCGTAATTGAGCTAAAGATGGTAGAGGAGATCCTCAATGATAAAAACAACGACCGGCGCCACCTGTTTGAAGAGGCTGCCGGTATTACCCGCTACAAAGAAAAGCGAAAAAAAACCTTTCGTAAACTCGATGAAACCGAAGAGGACCTTCAGCGTGTAGAAGATATTCTTGTTGAGGTACGAAAAAAAACAAAATCACTTGAAAAGCAGGCTGAAAAAGCCAAACAAGCCAAAAAATTCAAGAAAGAACTTGAACAGCTCGATAAAGCCCTCAACAAATACGAATATGTGCAAATTAAAGAGGAGCTAGAACCGCTTGAAGAACGTATTGATAATGCCGACAAAGAGAAGAAAGAGATTGTCTCTAAGGCAGATAAGCTTGAAAAAGAGATCGAATCGGCTCGCAGTGCCCTCAATGAAAAAGAACGCAAACAGTCAGAAGCGCAACGCCGGGTTAGCCAATTGCACTCCAAGATACGGGATACCGAGACCAACCTGCAGATAACGCACGAAAAGATCAGTAATGAGAAAGGGGTTATTGAGCAGTACACAAAAGATATTGAACAAGGTGAGAAAGATCTTGAAGATCTCCGCGAAGCTTTTGAAAGCAGTAAAAAGAAACTGGAAAACTTTGACGGAAGCCTTCAGAAGGCCGAGAAAAATCTTAGTGAATCTAAAAAACGATATTCTGAGATTCAGGAACAATACTCAGAAGAACGCGACTCACTGAAGAAACTGGACCGGGAGTTTAGTCAAGCAAACCAGGATCTCAATGACCTCCAGACCAAACGCATAAAGATAGAATCTCGTCTGGAAAACACAGAAGGTGATCTTATTCGGATCAGGGAAGAGATTGAAGAGCTGGAAGACGAAATAATGAACTACCGCGGTGAAACAAAGCTGCTTCGCGAAAAGCTGGAAAAGGCTGAACAGGAAACTGAGGAACAGCAAGAAAAACTGGAGCAGTCTCGAAAAAAACGCGAAGAACTAGGGGATAAACAGAACGAACTTAAAGACCAAATACGCAGTCACCAAAGCAACCTTGATTCCGTTGAATCTGAAATTGAGCTGCTCCGTGATATCGCCAGTTCTAATGAGGCTTTTCCTTCGAGTGTACAATTTCTGCTAGAAAACCACTCAGAGCAGTTTGAACTATTGGATGTTGTTTCAAACTTACTATCCACGGATGAGAAACACGCTATTGCGCTGGAATCCGTGCTTAGCGACGCGCTCAACTATGTAGTGGTGGACACACTCGATAATGCACGCCGAGCGGCTAAGATACTTAAAGAGAACGACAAAGGTCGGGCTACTTTTATTCCGTTAGACCAGCTATCAAATTCGTATAATACTATTAACGACTCACTAGCCAACAAAGTAGATTGTGATGATACGTTTTCGGGGCTCAAAGAACTTCTGCTCGGCAATGTAATGCTCTACGACTCGGTTAATCACGCTTATCAAGGGGTATCCAATAATGAAACGATCGGTGTTACTTTGGACGGCGAAGTGGTAACCGGCAAGCAGTTTTTACAGAGTGGAAGCAAAAGTAAAAATGCTGGTATTCGCGTTGGTCTTAAAGATAAGATTGCCAAACTGGAAGAAAGAGCTAACAAGATTAGCAGTACAATTGAGGAATCAAAATCTAAGCTTGAACAGGTACAAGAACAGTACCGCGGCATCGACCTCACTGCTATTGAAAAAAAGCTCAAAGAGAAAGAAAAGGCAGCCCGCCAAATCAGCAACAAGATTAACAGCTTTACCCAAAAAATTGAGATTTACGAAAAAAATATTGGAGAGCTGAAAAGTCGCCGAAAATCACTCATCAACAACGAAGACCAGTCGCAACAAGAGCTTGACCGGCTGCAACCCCGTCAAAAAGAACTTCAACAAAAGCTAAAAGACCTGCACGAGCAGCAAGAAGAAAAGAAAGAAATTCTGCAGCAGCTCGAAGAAGAACGCTCTATTGCCCAAGAACGCTTTAACGATGCCAAGCTAAAGCACCAAGATCTTAAGAATAAAGTCGAAAATCACGAACGTGATATAAAACGTGCTCAGAGTGGAATTAAAAACCTGAAGGAACGCCTCAAAATTCGTTCAGAGAAGACGAAAGAAGCCAAAGAACGCATTGAAAAATACAGTTCGGCTATTGAACAGGCTGAAGATAAGCTGAAAAAACTCAAAGAACAGAAACAGGAAGCCGATAAAAAGCTTGAAAATGCCGAAGAAGCGGCCGGCAAACAACGTGGTCGAATTAATGAAATAGAGAAAGAACTTAAAGAAGTACGCCGCCGTAAAGAGGTAAATATGGAGCTGGTGCACCACTTGGCTATGTCGAAAGAGAAGTACGAAATGCAGATTGAGAATCTTTCTGACCATATTTGGGAGACTTATGGCATACTGATGGATCAGGTTGATGAGAAGCTTCCAAAGGATACAGAGGCGGACGAAGCCAAAAAGCGTATATCTTGGCTTAAGCAAAAGCTCAATAAGATTGGCGAGGTTAACCCCTTGGCTATTGAAGAGTTTGAAGAAGAGAAAGAACGCCTGGATTTTTATGAGGAACAAGTGGCCGACCTCCAGCTGGCGGCAGAAGAACTTCGCGAAACAATTGCCCAGATCAATGAAACAGCGACTGAACGATTTAACGAAACTTTTGAGAAGATCCGGGTTAATTTCCAGAAAGTATTCCATACACTCTTTAATGACGATGACTATTGTGATCTCGTCATTGATCAGGAGGCCGAAGATCCGCTGGATGCGAGCATTGAAATAAAAGCAAATCCTAAGGGCAAACGTCCCTCTACTATTAACCAGCTTTCAGGGGGGGAAAAAACCTTAACCGCTATTGCCCTACTCTTTGCCATCTATCTTGTGAAGCCTTCACCATTCTGTGTTTTGGATGAGGTTGATGCACCGCTCGACGATGCCAATATCGAACGCTTTTCTGCGATGATTAAGCAGTTTAGTGAAGACACACAGTTTATCATCATTACCCACAACAAGAAAACGATGAGTAAGGCAGAGATGATGTATGGCGTAACGATGCCGGAAACGGGCGTCAGTCAGCTTGTGGGCGTAAAGTTAGATGAAGTTGCAGAAGTTTAGAGTGGTGAGACTTAAGATTTGACATAGAACAAAGATCGATTCTATTTAGAATTTTGTTTACTTGTCTCCCGTGATGTTTGACGCTAATCTCCGTATATTCAGTAGCTAAATTTAAGACAGCAACTACTATTACCTATGGGCCGCAAGACGTTCGATATTCCAGAAATTTACCAATCACCGATCATTCGCAAAGTTAAAGATGCCAACAAGGTGATGGACCCCCGCAAGAAGGACTTGGAGCCCAGCATATTAGACTTTGGTCCGGTACGTTTTCATGTGCCCCGCCATTTCGGTTTTTGCTACGGAGTAGAAAACGCAATAGATATTGCCTACAAAGCCGTTGCCGATAACCCGAATAAAGATATCTACTTGCTTAGCGAGATGATCCATAACCCTACGGTGAATGAAGACCTCCTGGATCGCGGCGTCAAATTCCTTTTTGAAACCGACGGAACAGAACTAATCCCCATTGAATCGCTGGATGAAGATGATCTCGTTATTGTACCGGCCTTTGGCACTACTCTGGAAATGCAGGCACGGTTAAAAGAACAAGGTATTGACCCCTACGAGTACAATACTACCTGCCCATTTGTAGAGAAAGTTTGGAAACGGGGCAAACAGCTGGGCAAAAAAGGCCATTCCTTAGTTATCCACGGCAAACATCGCCATGAAGAAACACGAGCGACCTTTTCTCACAATGCAGACCACTCTGAGTGTGTGGTTGTCTTAAACCCCGAAGAAGCCCAGATTCTAGCTGATATTCTTACGGGCGACCGTCCTAAATCTGACTTTGACGAACATTTCGGACATAAAAGCACCGAGGGTTTTGATCCCCACAACGATATGGAACATTTCGGGGTAATCAATCAAACCACGATGCTTGCCACAGAAACAGAAGAAGTGATGGAAATTCTTAAAACTGCCGCCATTGAAAAATATGGTGAGGCTGATATTCTCGATCACTTTGCCGACACTTCTGATACCCTTTGTTATGCTACAAACGAGAATCAATCGGCGACTCTAGCATTGGGCGAAACGAAGAGTGACCTGGCTATAGTAGTAGGCGGTTATAACTCCTCAAATACCATGCACCTAGTAGAAATTCTGGAACACTCTTTCCCGACCTACCATGTGCGTGACGCTGAAGAGTTCTCCTCTGCAGGTGAAATACAGCATTTTGATCAATGGGATAAAGAACTTAAAACTACCGAAGAATGGCTGCCCATGGATGAAGATCCTGTTGATATTGCTATTACTTCCGGGGCTTCTTGCCCGGATGTGCTGGTTGATGAAGTTATCTTAAAGATTCTCTCCTTTTTTGACGAAACGGCACAGGTAGAAGATATTATTGCCCCTTTCGAAGAAAAGCTGGAAGAAGTAGCTTAACTACGTTCCCCCATTAGTCCAGTACCATAAAATAAGCAATACTTCGCGGCTGAAATGAACGTATCTTAATATGATACTTATTTTCGGTCTGCTCGATTTTTGGTGTAATAAAACCAGATGAATCCTGCTTGATCTGCCTGTCTGTAATATAAGCTGTGAAAGGATTGATCTTTTGAACGTCATTATATTCTCCAATTGGCACACGGTACGTAACGGTAATGGATGAGGGGCTAAAACTTATACTGCGCCCCAGAGGTAGGTCTCGGGCAGAAACGTCCACTTCCATTTCTCCTTCTGTAAACTGAGATACCGTGCCATTAAATTCAACTTGCTGCCGAGATAAATTAACCAACTTACTCGCTTCTTTAAGTTGTACCGATCGCGACAAATCAGTTGAAACACCAGAGATATCTACTGAATCTGTGGGCCATGCTGTGATATCATCAAGCAGAGAACGAGCACCTGTAATAGTGATACTGTCCGGAGTAATTACTGGTTGCTCAATAAAATCATACTGCTTGTCAAAAGAAACGTTCACACGGGAAAGTACCGGCACCTTCTTAGAGGCGCTCTCTTCAAGTTCAACGGTAAGAACAAGAGGCTGAACTTTCTGTACGCTTATATCAGGTAGTGTATTCATGCGTTGCTGAACCTGATCGTAAACATTAACCTCTTCATTGGTCACATCCACATTAATAGACGGAGGGTTGTTGTACAGGTTAATAAGTTTCCATCCTTCTCCGGATACACTGACTGTGGCTTTATCGGGAAGGTCTTCGGCCAAGGCTTTATTTTCAGGGACCGCCCCAAGAGAGATTGGCAACTCGACATTAAGATTATAATCTCGACTTAAGTTGACCATCAGCCAAAAACAGAATGCAAGAATCAGTGCTACTGCAAATACCACAATGCGTTCACGCCCAATTTCCAGCTCCGCTTCTTCGTCAGACTTTTTAACAAAGTCCTCCCACCAGCCTGATAAAAATTTTTCTTTATATTCTTCGAATCTGGACATTACTAGATATTAGGGGTTCCTGCCAATATAATTCGAGGCTAAATCCATTGCAAGGGAGCTTTGAAAACCTTTAAGAACGCACCACAATTTCCTTTATGATTTTTTCATCTACTTTATCATTCAGCTTCTTTGCAATACTAAAGCGCTTCATATGTATCTCTTGTCGCCAAGCCGGATTCTTCACATGCACTATAAGATTGCCACGTTCAAAATGAACATTATCTGTTTGTTCAGCAATTTTTTCACCTACTGTTCGCTCCCACATCGACAAAATCATACCACGCTTTAATCTCTTGCGATGAGGATAGTCATCAAGAAAATCTTTCAACGCATCTTTAAGCGACTTTGGAGTATTTGAACGATAGCGTCCCACAGTAATATTTTTATATTAAGCGATTAATATTGCCGCTTTCAACTTTAAATTTACGATTTTTTTCTCCATCAAATTCAAGATAATCATCAAATGGAATAGGATTCGCAGCTGTTACAAAAGTCTGCCCGGCGTGCTCAATTAACGCATTTAGCAATACTTCCGTGCGTTGAGCATCCAGGTCTCCAAACACGTCATCCAGCAAAAAAATCGGGAGATCATCTAGTTCTTCCGAAAAATACAAAAGCTGGGCCAGTTTCAAAGCCAGTGCAAATAAACGATGCTGGCCTTGCGATCCATATTTACGCAGCTCAAAATCATCCAGATAAAAAACAATTTCGTCGCGATGCGGCCCCACCAGAGTGAGTTCCCGTTCTATTTCATGATCTTGCTCTTCTTCGAGCTTGGCCTTATAACGATTGTGGATCGTCTCTACATCTTCATCGGGCTCACAAAACGTTTGATACTCAAGATGCGGCTCATGGCGCATACCCGAAATTACTTCATACTCACGGGCAAGAAAATCCTGAAAATTATTGAGCACTTGGGTACGCTTGGCTACAATACGGGTACCATATTCCAACAGCTGAGCATTCCATGGCTCCAGATATGAAACAAGCACCTCCCTGCTTCCTCTAAACTGTTGCAACAACTTGTTGCGCTGCTTCCGGGCTTTACGAAAGTCAAGCAAATCCTGCAAATAAGCAGGAGAAATCTGGCTAATAAAAGAATCAATAAAAGAACGACGTTCGCTCGGACCCTCGCTTGTTAATTTCTTATCTCGCGGCGAAAGTACCACCACCGGTACCATACCGATAAGGTCAGAAAGCCTATCCAACGGACTTTCATTTACAAATATCTTTTTCCCTTCTCCCCGTGAATAGGAACATCCAACATCAAAACTGGAACGAATATTTCCCTCAAAATGCCCTTTAATCATAAAAAAAGTCGCATCCTGATTGACTACATACATATCGCTGCTGGAAACAAAACTGCGACTCATACACAAATAATGGATAGCATCAATGAGATTAGTTTTACCCGCACCATTTTGGCCGATTATCACATTCATGTGTGGAGCCCAATCTACGATCGTTTCTATATGATTTCGAAAATTTTGTAGCTTCAGGCTCGTTATTTGCATTCAAAAACCGGTAAGTACTTCAGTTCCAGGTGAATAAAAAAGGGAACAAGGTATGAGCAATGGTATTTCGTGCACTGCCCACCTAGCATTAAAATCCAAATGCATCGCCTCCTAAGAAGATTGCATTATCACCTAACTGTTCTTCGATACGTAACAGTTGGTTATATTTAGCAATTCGATCGGTACGGCTCATTGATCCCGTTTTAATTTGCCCGGCATTGGTCGCTACTGCCAAGTCGGCTATAGTAGTGTCTTCTGTTTCACCGGATCGGTGAGAAATTACTGCGGTATAATCGTTTTTGTGAGCCATCTCAATAGCATCGAGTGTTTCTGTGAGGGTACCTATCTGATTTACTTTAATGAGGATGGAATTGGCAACCCCCATCTTTATCCCTTTTGCCAGACGCTCTGTATTGGTAACAAAAAGATCATCTCCCACAAGTTGCACCTTATCACCAACAGCATCGGTAAGCTTTTTCCAGCCATCCCAGTCATTTTCGTCAAGTGCATCTTCAATAGATACAATCGGGTATTTATCTACCCAACTGCTCCAAAAATCGACCATCTCTTCGTTTGTACGCTCACTGCCATCGCTCCAACGGAATTCATACACCTCTTTTTCGGCGTTATAAAATTCAGCTGTTGCCGGATCCAGAGCAATTACGACTTCATCAGAGGGAGTGTATCCTGCTTTTTCTATCGCTTGTAAAATTACCTCAACCGCCTCTTCATTTGACTTTAGATTGGGAGCGAAACCACCTTCATCACCCACGGCTGTACTGTAGTTCTTACTACTCAAGACTTTTTTAAGGTGATGGAAAATTTCAGAACCCATACGTATCGCTTCAGAAAATGAGGCGGCTCCGCTAGGCATAATCATAAACTCCTGGAGATCCACATTGTTATCGGCATGCGAACCACCATTAATAATATTCATCATAGGCAATGGAAGCACTTTTGCGTTAACACCCCCGATATATCTCCAAAGAGGAAGGTTTAAAGCATTGGATGCAGCATCCGCAACAGCCAATGAAACGCCCAACATCGCATTGGCGCCAAGCTTACTTTTATTCTCAGTACCGTCAACTTCAATTAAGGTATTATCAATTTCTACTTGGTTAAAAGCTTCCAAGCCCCTCAGTTCACTAGCAATAATTGTATTTACATTTTCTACCGCTTGACTGACGCCCTTTCCTAAATAGGCATCGGAGTTAGAGTCCCGCAGTTCAACAGCCTCATACTCTCCTGTTGAAGCACCTGAGGGCACTGCTGCCCGCCCCATCATATCGTTCGTTAATACAACGTCAACTTCTACTGTTGGATTTCCACGTGAATCAATAATTTGGCGACCAATAACTTCGTCTATAAAGCTCATTTTTAAATATCTATTTGTTACTTGTAGAATTGTGGACTAAGGTACAAGGATTTTACCTATCGGTAAAGAGGGGATTAACAGATTATAAAACACTTATGGGAGAGAATAGAACAAGGGCACAAGATGTGTGGTGTGCTGATCATAAGTATACAACATCTTGCACCCTCAAATTGCAGTATTACCACATCCCGCCAATTGTAATTTTTATCTGTGGGGTTCCAAAATACTTCTGCGAAGGATTAAATGGATTACGTTCCCCATCTTTTTTTTCTATAGGAGTACCCGGAAATCCGTTTTGGGGCGCTCTATAACCATAAGGTTTATACGGTTCCATAATCTGCAGCCCCTGCTTGAAATAATAGAAAAAATACCCGAATTCTATTGTAGTCTGGCCTGCAAAGGTACTTCCGAGGTCGGCACCAATTTTAATCTCACCATTAAGTCCCCAATGCGTTTCTCCCTTTTTCCATCCAGTGAAAAAATCATTTACTCGCTCTGCCGGAGATAGGAACGTCCCCCCCCCCGGAGCTTGAATTGCGACGAAATCTCGGAACCCATTGTTATTACCATCTTGAACATAAGGATAAGTAAATGCCATAGCGGGACCCGCACCAACATTAACGAACAGACGGAAATTATCAGCAATTTTTTCTGGAAAAATACGATGTTTTATTCCAAACAAGAATGGAAACCCAAAAGCACGCTTATATTTATTCGGGATAATTTTATTACCAGTAAAAAAACTTTGAAATGTCTGTTCACTTGCATCTCGAATGCCCGTAATCCCCGATCGGAATGTAATTGCAGTAAATGGTCCTATATATCGCCCGTAATGGACTCCCAATCCGAAACCGAAATTATTGACAATCAGATCTAATCCATATTCATTACTCACCCCTTCGGAGAGTGGTGTTTGCGGGTTAGGAGCTTTAACAACGGGTGGCTCTTCCAGTTGAGCCTGCGCTTCATTTGCCGCCACCATAGTTAGGGATATCAGAAAAAATAATGTGATACCGGCCTTTAAAAGTTTAGAATCCATCATGGTTTAGTTGATCACAATTTACATTCATGCAATTAACAAAAGATATTAGTATAACAGTCATTTAAGACAAAAATTATATATCTCCTAATCTATTATAAAATAATATTAAAAAATGTTTTAAAATACTTGACTATGGCTGAATAAAAACTTTTATTCAGGCTCTTTACAATCTAAGTAATTATCCAATCGAAGTTAACACATTATGGCAACTGTAAGCAAGTATCTTGTTTATGGTCCGGCAGATACTTTAAGACGCATGCCGAACCAACTATTTGATAGAATTGAACCGAAATACTTGTACAATTACAAATCTTCGGACACCAACGACGAGGTTCATGTTGCGGTTTATGAAGAATATGAAAAACAGATAAACGCAAGTGTAACCCTTACCTGCATTATTGAATTTACCGGTAAGCAAAGCCGGTTTGAGCTGAAGAAAACCGGCGGTCGCATGGGATTCCGAGGCAGTTCTCTTGATGAAGAAAAGCGAACTATTGATGATGAAGTTATCGAATTCATACTTGATTTCGGTAAACGATTCGGACTCACCGTTCAACAAGAAAAAGAGCAAGCTCCTCAAAAAGGCGAGTAATAACCCCTTAAACTGTTGCCATGAGCTCCAAGGTCGAGGAATGGACGGTCCTTTCCATGTTGGAATGGGCTACTGACTTTTTTAAAGAAAAAGACATTCCCGACCCACGGCACAGCATAGAGTGGCTACTGGCCGATACCCTGGATATTAAGCGGCTAGACTTATACCTGAAGTACGACCGCCCCCTCTCTCCCCAAGAACTCAATACACTTCGGCCGATGGTAAAACGTCGGGCTAAGCATGAGCCCCTACAATATATCATTGGGTTCACCGATTTTATGCATGCAAAAATATCGGTTGATAAACGTGTACTTATTCCACGGCTCGAAACGGAACAACTTGTAGAAATTCTCCTTGATAACCACGAAGAGGATGAGCCTAAAAATGTTATTGACTTAGGCACCGGTTCTGGCTGTATCCCCATTGCTCTTAAAATGGAGCGCCCCCAATGGACCGTTTCCGGCATTGATATTTCTGAAGATGCTCTCGAGTTGGCCCGGGAAAATGCTAAACAAAACGAGGTCACTGTTTCTTTTACTAAAGCTGATATACTTTCTTCTGAAAGCATATCTGATAAACAACCTTTCGATATCATCGTTTCTAACCCTCCCTATATTACCCCTGGTGAGGAAGAACTGCTTGAGCCCCAAGTCAAAGAGTACGAACCCCATGAGGCACTCTTCTTTGATAAAATAGATCATATGTACGGCACTATTATCGATTATGCCGCTAAAAACCTTACCAAGCATGGTGCACTCTACCTGGAACTGCACGAGAGCTATGCCGACAAAATACAGGGCCTTTTTGATGATGCAATATGGGATGCCACGATTCATCACGACTACGATAAAAAACCACGATTTATCGTAGCATTTCTTAAATAAACCTCTTTTTATAAAAATTTCGTAGTTCACTATTAGTTAATTTTACCCACCCTGAAGCAATCAACATTTCGATGTGGATAACTTGTTGAAAACTTTTTTCATAGTCGCCTCACTGTATTAATCACAGGTGAAATCTATGTTAGCGCAGTATTATGTACTGTCAAGTCCTATTTGATAGAAATGTGTAAAAAATACTAAGTCGTTGTGCATCATGCACTTACAATGTTTAGAGCATTGTGGATAACTTTTTACTATGGGCGAAATATTTTTTTGACATCTGCCGCTGAAATTATCATCTTCATTTCACGCCAAATGAGGTCAGTACACAAAACGTGTGGATAACTATAAGAGTCCAAGTGTTTTAATTATTAATCTTTAGAGGAGGTTACGGGACGTTGAATACAATTTCTGCCGATACTGCGTGGGAGCAGTGCCTAGAAATTATCAGGGATAACATCAGTTACCAAAAGTACAAATCTTGGTTCGAACCTATTGATCCGGTAAAACTTGACAATGGTACACTCACAATTGAGGTACCCAGTCAATTTTGGTACGAATGGCTTGAAGAACATTATTATGGGATGTTACGCTCAACACTTGCAAAAGTATTGGGCGAAGAGGGAAAGCTTGAATACTCCGTTCTTTTAGAAAAGTCTGAGGATGAGAGTAAAAACAAGTCGGTACGGTTACCGCAACAACCGATGCCACCAGACAGCAACCAACAACAAGATGTGAAAGGATATTCTGAGTACAGCCCGGGTAAAATTGAGAATCCGTTTGTAATACCGGGTATTCAAAAAACGAAAATCGATTCCAACCTTAACTCCAGCTATGTCTTCGATCGATATATTGAAGGAGACTGTAACCGCCTGGCACGCTCGGCGGCAATGGCTATTGCTGAAAATCCGGGAAGCAACTCTTTCAACCCTTTCTTTATTTATGGGGGTACCGGCCTTGGAAAAACACACCTGATACAAAGTATCGGGAACAGAGTAAAAAAAGAACACGGCGATGATATAGCCGTTTTATATATATCTTCTGAAAGCTTTACGAATGAATTCGTACAGGCCATACGAAACAACCGGGCCAGCGAATTCACCATGTTCTATCGCCAGATCGATGTTCTAATTGTTGATGATATCCAGTTCTTTAGCGGCAAAGAGAAAACGCAAGAAGAATTTTTTCACATTTTCAATGCTCTGCACCAAGATGGTAAACAGATAATCTTGAGCAGTGATCGCGCACCGCGCGAGATTCCTGATATTGAAGAACGGTTGATCTCTCGCTTTAGCTGGGGACTGAGTGCCGATCTGCAGATTCCGGAATATGAAACACGGTATGCTATATTGGAGCGGAAAGCCAACGACAACGGCATAGAGCTGCAGCACGATGTGCTCGAATTTATCGCCCACAACTTTAAATCTAACGTGCGCGACCTTGAGGGAGCCATTATTAAGCTTCTCGCTTTTGCTTCGCTACAGCATGTGGATGAGATTGAGCCACAAATGGCCAAGCGCGTGCTCAAAGATATGATACAGGAATCACACACCTCTATCTCTATAGAGCAGATTCAAAATTACGTCTGCGAATACTTTGGTATCGATACCAACAAGGTTCGTGAAAAGACGCGAAAGCAGGAAATTGTGGAAGCACGCCAGATTGCAATGTACCTGGCCAAACAGTTTACCGATTCCAGTCTCAAAACAATTGGGCTTCACTTTGGAGGACGCGATCACTCGACGGTCATCCATGCCATCTCAACGGTAGAAGAACGCATGCAGACCACGGCCAAACACAAACGTATTGTTGATGAACTGCACCAAAAAATTGAAGTTTCTACACTCTAACCATGGAAACGCTCACGCTTAAAGCACTTAGCTACCGGGCTTTCCACGGATACTACCAGGAGGAACGCGATAACGGCAATGACTTTGAAATTGATCTCACCTTTAAGGCACCTCTTCGGCAAGCTGGGGCCACCGATGAACTTTCTGATACTATCGATTACCAAAAAGCCGAAGAGGTTGTCTCGGAGGTAATGCATGGCCCCTCGGTAAAACTACTTGAGACGCTGGCTAAAAATATTGGTGACGACCTCTTTGAAACCCTTCCCCGGGTGCAAGAACTTACGGTTACCGTGCGCAAACTCTCTCCTCCGCTCAACACCGAAACTGCTCATTCCGAAATCAGCATGACATGGCAACGGTCGTAGTCGCACTAGGCTCCAACGTGGGAGACCGTCAACAACATCTTTCCGACGCCAAAGCTTTTTTGAGTGATCTCTCCGAGACTCCCATCCAGCACTCTGCTATCTATATCACCGAGCCGGTAGGCCCCTCAACACGCGATTTTTATAACGCAATAGTGGTACTCAACAGTACAATAGAACCGGAACCGCTTATCAAATCCTTCAAAAATTTTGAGCAAGAACATGGCCGCAAGGCGGATCACCCGCGGTGGAGTGCCCGAACCATCGATCTCGATATTATTTCGTATGACGACTTGGTGATTCAATCCGATAATCTTATCATTCCCCATCCGGAATACGACAAACGGATGTTTGTTTTAGAACCGCTAAAAGAGGTCATTCCCCTTTGGCAAGATCCCCGGACGGGTAGATCGATAGCCAAACTTATTACTGAGGCTGACACCCTCCGAGTTAAAAAATCCGATTTACGTTGGTAAACTATGGACAACCAATTTGAATTTATTGCGATAGAAGGCGTTATAGGAGTCGGCAAAACTTCGCTAGCAAAACTGCTAACCGAGCGTCGTGATGCACGGCTGGTACTCGAGGAGTTTGATGAAAATCCTTTCCTGCCCAAATTTTATAATGACCGTGAACGGTACGCCTTTCCCACACAGATGTCGTTTCTGGCCAGCCGCTTTAAGCAGCAGCAAGAGATGCGGAGTAAAGATCTATTTCAGCAGCTTACCATTTCGGACTATATTTTTGAGAAAGACCGTATCTTTGCCCGGCTCAACCTTGACGACGACGAGCTTTCGCTCTACGATTCCATCTTTAATATTATGACTGGTATCTCGGCCCGGCCCGACCTGGTCATCTACCTGCAGTCTAATGTAGATAGGCTGATGGCGAACATCCGCCAACGCGATCGGCAATATGAGCGGCGTATTTCACGTTCTTACTTGCAAGAGCTGAGTGATGCGTACAACCATTTCTTTCATCATTACAATAAATCACCCCTGATGATCATTAATACATCAGAGATCGATTTCGTAAGTAATGAAAAACACTTAGATTATATAGAAGAACAGATTTTCGATCAGCCTATTCGAGGCAACACACACATTCATATCATTCCCGATTAGCAGTTCATGTTTTTACGTACCCTTTTATTTATAGTGGTGATCTATTTCCTGGTGAAAATCATCAGCCGCTTATTTTTGTCATCCGAAAAGCAAAAGAAGCGCCGCGGGCCCAACGCTTTTATCCGCATGATGCAGCAGATGGCCCGACAACAGCAGCAACAGCGCCAGCAACAAAACAGATCAGAAACCGATCCTGACAGCAATAGTGGCAACGGACCACAGCGTTTTGAGCAAATTGAAGAAGCTGAGTTTGAAGAAATTACCGAAGAAGAAAAAACCGGCGACAAATCGTCTGATTAAGCCCCAAACTTTGCTTATCTTTGGGGGCAGCATCACAGATTAGATAAATTTTATCACCAAAATTAACTTGAAAGTAGTTTTTACGCATGAATTTTGAAGAACAGCTCGAAGAAGGATTAGCCCTATTGCACGAAGGGGATTATGATCACGCCCTCGATATTTCGCACCAACTCCAGAAGATGGAACCTGAATCGGCCGACGGTTACCACCTAGAAGGCATGGTATTTCAGAAGCTTAACCAGTGGGAAAAAAGCATCGATGCCCTGGACAAAGCAGTAGAACTGGAAGACCAGAATAGCGGCTATCATAATCTTCGTGGATTTGCAAACCTCCAGCTCGAAAACCTGGACTTGGCTATTGAAGACTTTGAAAAGGCCATTGACCTGGACGACTCTCCTGCTGCACATCGCAATAAGGTGCTGCATATGATTATGACGGATAAGGGCAATAAAGCTATTGAGTACCTGCTTAATCGTATTAAACAGAACCCCAAGGATGTGGAAAACTGGATTCTGATGGGCGACCTGATGCAGCGAGCCGGACAAGGCGCCAAAGCACGCACCTATTACGAACAGGCCAGTAAGATGGACCCTGAAAACGAATATGTGAAGAATCAGCTGGAAGAGATGCAATAAATATAGACAAATGGTTTGCCCCCCTCGGCCTATGCCTTAAGGGCGGGGCAAACTTTTTGTTTTTTCCACTTTCAATTTCAGTGGAAAAAACACTATATTTGAAGCCGTTGAAAAGCGCTCAGCTAGAAGCATTACCGAGCGCTTTTAACATTTTAATTTTGACCTGCCCTGGTGGCGGAATTGGTAGACGCGCTGGCTTGAGGGGTCAGTTCCCATTTTGGGAGTGCTAGTTCGACTCTAGTCCAGGGCACTTTTAAAAGGGCAATATTAGCCGTAAAGTGTTGGCTCGCAAGAGTTAAATACTTTACGGCTTTTTTATTTGCAGAACCAGTCTCTAATTTACTCTCCTATTACTTATTTCTCCTATTGAATACTGTGGCCACTCTGAATGTTAATATTTTAATTATTTTAGCGAATCAACCAATTATTCAGCGCTCAAATACTCTCTTGGGCACTATAGGATATAGTATTATAGCCGTAACTTATTGGTGCTCAACGCACTAATGAGTTGCGGCTTTTCTTTTGGTAGAACAAATTGCCAAAAAAGATGATGGAATAGTTTTATTTCGGAAAACTTCCGTCTGGATTTAAACTCCATGCACTATAAAAGCTTCGGATTAATTCTTTGTATTCAGGACTTTCCTTTACATCTGGATAATTTTTCCCAAGTCTGCGTAATCCATCCATAGCTCCAAAATATTCCCAATCAGTTGGCTCGATCTCTTGGTATGTTTCGATCGCTTTCTGTGTTTTCCCAAGGCCCCAATATCCCCATGCCAGATAACGGGGAGCTACGTTGGCAGTCTCAAGCTTGTTAAGATAATTCTGAGCCGCAAGTGTGTCTCCTTGGGTTGCTGTGATTTGTACCAGATAGGCATTAAACCAATGTCTCATAACTGTTTCCAAATTTTCTTCTGCTAGCTGTTGGGCTTGTTCATATTGTTTTAGGTCCATAAGCGCGCGTACCTCACCACCAATCGCTACGGCATGTTCAAGTCCCATCTTTTTTTGAAGGCGGGCCTCTTCAAGGCTTTTCTCTGGTTTTCCTATGGAATTGTAAGCATCGTAAAGCAAGTGGCGGGCCCGAGTATGTTGTGGGTTCAGCTCGGTAGCAATTTTAATATGATTTAATGCCTGCTCAGGGCGCATAATCTTGTAATACAATTCACCAAGCAGATGGTGAGCCTCCCAATAGCTTGGTTTTAGCTCGACAGCTTGTTCAAGTTGTTGTCGTGCTGCTGGAGCGTTCATATTTTTAAGCTTTACATGGCCCATAGAAGTATGTGCCTCAGCTAAATTAGAATTTAATTCCAAAGCTCTCTCGGCCGCTGTTTCTTGATCAACCGGCAAAAAAGAAAGAGTATCAGGATGTGTTCCATAGTAACTTGCGGCGGCATCCGCCAGGCCTGACCACGCCAGAGCAAAGGTTGAATCTATCTTGATCGCGTGATGAAAGTAGTCTACCGCTTTTTTTACATGTTCATCTATCCCATATGTCCGTTGGGCCAATTCTTGCCGACCTTGAGCATAAAGACGGTACGCTTTAAGATCTCCCGATGGTGCACCCGCTATCCGATCCTGTTCTCCTGCAGAGAGTTCTGCTTGCAGAGCATTGGCTATTTCTCGGGCAATAGCACCCTGAATGGCAAAAATATCCTCTGCATTTAGATCGCGTTGATAGGTGTCCGCCCAAATGTGGGTATCGGAGGAGGGATCAATAAGCTGCGCGTTAATTTGTACTTTGGAACCACCTTTTTGCACATTTCCTTCCATAATCCATTTAACACCTAAGCTATCAGCAATGGCAGGAAGGGTTAATTCGCTTCCTTGGAATTTTTCGACAGATGTTCTAGATATTACTTTCAGGTCAGAGACATTAGCCAGTCGGGTCAATAGATCGTCGTGGAGACCCTCTGCCAGCGGCAAGGGCTCATTCCCTCCGCTTACGCTTTTTAGCGGCAAAACAGCAATAGAACGGTCGGTAATCTGTTGCGGATTGGCAGATTTGGAATTCGCCGTTGGTTCCATCGTCAGATACCACCAACCACCAAATAAAATTACGACTACAATGACAATACCCACCCAAAAGTACTCATCGTTGGGATTTTTTGCGCCATCAGTTTCACTTTTCGTTTTTTGCACCCCGTCCGGCGTTACTTCAAAAGCCCAGGTTAATACCATTGCAATTGGGAATCCCAGCAGGATCAACGTGATGATCATCTTCATAACCCAGGCAGGGGCGCCAAATGTATTGGCAGCAATGGAAGCTATCTGTACCAGTACCCATCCCGTAATGCTATAGACCACTGCTACTCGGTAGATGTTGCGCCTCTTGAGCTCTCTAAAAAAAGATTTTATTCCCATAATCTAGGGTAAGTGGACAATTAGTATTGCACATATGCAATTTTACAGATTTTGTCAGCCATTGTTAAACACACAACCTATTAGCGGTATATAAGAACACCTCAGGAAATAATTGACTATTGGCGCTTGAAACCCTGAGCCCATTCTTTAAATCCGGGATAATCCGCTTCTAGCTCTTCAAGCACCTTTTCAGACTCTATTTTTCCAATACCACTCGGAAAAACTTCTTTCATCGTCTTAACAAAAGATAGTCCATGTTTTTCTACCAATGGATTTGCCTTGATCTCAAAAGCTGACTGATACCAAGCATAGTTACTAACTCCTACCTTCACATATCGTTTTTCAAAATCTTCCAATGTATAATAATGAGGCTCATACCCTTCTTGTATAGCGTGCCCCGTGATATCCCAAATTTCCGCCATTTCTGGCCGTTCTTGGTACATATACAGATATGAAAAATAGTTGGCCATTAATTCATTAAACCATAAGGCTGGCTCACCAATTCCGTAAGCATTCTTGTAAACATGACCCAATTCATGTAGGCTTACTAAATCCACCATGATTCCTGAAATTTCCTCCCATGAGTACCCGGTATTTTGAATACGTTGCCGGAGATTTTTTGAAAAGTTGTTTTCCAGGGAAACCATAAAATCATATACGGTTCCATCCCCAATAACAGGTAAGACCGCAACCGGAGGATCTTTATCATTCATACCACTAACATGAGGAAGTCCGTATGGTGATGAACTAATTTGGATCCAATCCAGTGAATCTACAAGGGCCAAGTGAAAATGTTGCTCTATCCCCAATTCTTTTTTGAAAAATTGAATAGCGTCATTCAATAAAGGGCCGAGCTTTTCGGCTCGCTCTTTATAACCGGGCTTATAATGTACCACAACACCCTCCCGCACTGTTGGCAGATCAAGTGATTGCACTTTTGTAAGCACCGTTCGGTTATCCCCTTGATTGTTTTCTTGTGCAATGGTAGTGGTAGAAAACATAAAGAATGCTATTAGTGCCGATAATAAACCTGCTCTCTGACAAATATTCATAACGTTGATAACTATAATTTGATGTTTTTTGAAAGACCAACTTAATAATAACTAATAATACTGACCACTTGTTAGCCTTTTAAGTGATAATTTAGCGTATTTTCTTGCTTAATTAATAACTTTATTGCGTTCAAGAATTAGTACGTAAATTACTATCATCACTCTTCACACACTCTCCTTCACAATCCCAATTTCCTCCTCCAACTCGCTGGTGTCAGCTTTGAGTTCTACATTGACGGTGAGAATTTGATCGACGTTTGATTCAATTTTCTTTTTTGTATTATCATCTGCTTTAGCAATCGGAATATTACTTACATGCTGCCGGAACCATCGCATTCTACCACCTTTATCAGGATCACCTAATACGGAAGAAACGCGCTTGTAGTAGTTAAATACAAGTTTAGAGTTGAGGATGCCCAATACGTATTTGTCAGAGGATGGTATAAAATAGGCCGTGTTAGTTAGGTAATAACCTTCTGTATCTAATGTAAACCTTCTTTCTTTGGCAATATCAGGATAAATTATTTTAGGCTTTTCAAACTCATTATAATAATCGCATGCTCTTAGTTCCCAATAATGATCGCCTTGCTTTATGTTGATATCGATATTGGGCAGGACTTCTAAAGCCTGGTAGTCGGTATCTTTACGGTAATAAGCGTGCTTGAGGAGCTCGATCCACAATCGCAGTCGGCAAATATTTACCGAGTTGGGATTGATATCTACCCCGAACAGACAGTTTTCAATCAGAATATTCTTTTCACGGATTAGGACTCTTTGCAGGCGCTGGGTATCGCTGCCCACACTTCGCTCGATGTCACCGGTTTCTTTCCAGTCCGAGGTTACCCGGTACTCAAAAAAGGTAACCAACCTGAGGTATTATCCATTAGGGAAAATAAATCAGCAGAAGAAGAATATCCGGCATTTATATTAACCTGAGCAAACACCTTTGCACTCTTGTTTAGTGCCAGAAGCAACAATATTGCTAAAATTTTTGAGCTACGCGATAACAGGATTTTAAATCGGGACATATAAAGTTTTATTAGATGAGTTGTAGAGTATACCCCGGAATGAAGATTCGAAAATAAGCCGAAATAATTATTTATAGTCAACCTTCATTAAAATAGAGACCAGATATTCCGAAACTATTTTGGGGGGATTAAAAGCAAGGGTCCCTACTCCAGAGTACTCTTATTAAAGCCTGTTATTCACGGGATCGGTCGTCGACAGCAATAGCCTGTTTAAGCTTTTCAACATCCTGCTCCATTTTAATAATGGTAGCCCCAAAGCCTGATATAATAGAAGTAACCGTAAAGCCCAACAGTCCCGTCATCACAAAATAGATATAGTCATCCTGCGCAAAGATACCTTGCTCTACCATTTTAACCCCGACATAAAAGCCGGCAATTGTTCCAAATATTATAAGCAGGAATAATCCAGCCTTAAACATTAGCATTAAAAACTTCATAGGGTTTAACCCTCCTTTTATTTGTGATTAGATTTACTTCTTAAATTCTGATCATTAATATCAATCCTTTTAAATACCCTTTTCTTTGGCATGGAAAGAAGTTTTCGCCGGATTCCACGGATCCTCGTAAGAAGTCTTGTAAAAGAATTCTTGTATATAAGCTATGGTGCGGACAAAACGAATATAATAGCCCGTATAAAGGGTTGATAGAGGTACAAGCATCAATAACCTAAGCTTATCCTTCACATGGTCTCTTAACACCAGTGAAGCAAAAAATTGAATATAGTTTGAACACGTATAAAAAATGTAATTAACCGGAAAAACAATCACTATTAGCTTCGGCATATTTATAGCGACATCAATCAAGTATATAAACCAGCCGAAATTTAAAACTAGATTATAAAAAATATTCTCCCAAGAAGAGAGCATATTCCGCAATGAAAAATTACGATTCAAAGCGAATATATCGCCGTGCTTGCGAACCCTGAACCGTATTAGAGACTTACTCCATCGCAATCTCTGTTTCGTCAAACTATTAAAATTATCAGGCACATTTGTCAGACAAAGGGCCGTAGGCTCAAAGTATATTTTATATCCCATCTTTCGAATCTTAACAGTGATATCCCCATCGAGCCCGGGACCAATATCCCAGCCGCCAACGCGCTCAATAACATCGGCCCGAAACGCCCCGTGCGCTCCAGAAACGATTCGTAAAAGCCCCAGGTACGACAATACCAACCGCCCTACCGATATGGTAGCCATATACTCTATGGTCTGTAAACTTGTACAGATAGAATCATTGGTATTTCGGACTCCCAGGTTACCGGCAACAGCACCAATATCATCGTCATAAAAGAATGGAACCAGTAAATTTTCGATAGCATTAAAGTCTAACGAGCTGTCGGCATCCAGATGAACAATAAATTTACCTTTTGCAAACCGCAGACCTGTATTAGCGGCAGAGGCTTTTCCTCCTCTTACTTCATTACGTATAAAAAGATCAATCTTACCCTGTCGCTCTAATCGCCTGCCGATGGCTAACGAATTATCTTCTGAGCCATCATCAACAATAATCAGTTGTATGTTGCGATAAGTCTGTTCTTCAAGGGTTCTTACTAACTTGTGATAGTTTTCCCCTTCGTCTTTTCCCGGAACCAGTACAGTAACTAATGGCTGTTCATTCCAAAGCTTATTTCGAGCATTATCCCACGCATCTTTTTTAAAATTTCGATGCAGATGGTAAATAGCCAATATAACCAGATCAAGTACAAGATATCGTGGTACTTCCACAAAAAAGAAGAACCAAAACATGCGCACAAGCTTGTCAGAGGACATTGAAGTCCAAAAGTTGACGAGGTCAGCTATTTCCATATTATGATTTCAATTGTTCTCAATGACTGCAAAAAACTGGTGATAAGATGATAACTTTTATTCAAATCCACTGGTAGCAGCTTGCTCACCACCTCGTGTTAATTCATAACGATATATTGTCTGACTATTCAGGTTTTCAATCTCCATATTGGTATTACAGTTCGTACACCGAGCCTTAATAATCACATCTTGAAAGGTATCCCCGCATTTTAAGCAAAAATATATTGCAGAAGGTTTGTCATAATCTACTCCAATATGTTTCAATGTTTTTTCGCATTTAGGGCAAATCAAATTACCGGGTTGCTCCTCAGATTCAAAATCTGAGACGGGACCAACGTAAGCACAAGGGAAATGATGCACAAGATCTTCTGATCGGAGATGAGAAGAATCGCAGTTTGGACATACCTCTCTGGTTAATAAAAAAGAATTATTACAGTTATAACACTGGTATGTCCTTTCCAGAAATTCCTGCGTTAGTAATCCCCGTTCCACTCCAAGTTCTAATACTTTCAGAGCTTTAATTTGTTCGGCCGGTTCAAAGTTTTCGCTTAAGACGGGATAGTAAAAACCTAGTTCATTCTCATTAGTCAATATTGGAGAGAGCTTCTTTTTTTGCCTGGTATACATAAACTGCAGTAGTTTTAGCAGTGTCACTTCATTATAAGATAGCACACTGCTTTTTTTGTTGGACTCTATCTGCTGTATAACCCGCTCAATCGACTTTTTAAACCGATCAATATCAAATGGTTTAGGCAAGAAATCAGCTACACCAAGCTCGAAACCATCAACGGCATATTCTCTTGCCCCCGATACAAGGATAACAAACGGTGTTTCCTCGAGCGTTTGTAGATATTCTAAACCTGTAACCTCCGGCATCCGAACGTCAAGAAACATGATGTCTACTTCATTACTTTTAAGCAGCTCATCGGCCTCTTTTGCATTTTCAGCTTTACCGACCAATGTTAAATCAACTCTTAAATCCTTCTTACTTTTCTCAATCATAGCCGTCATGAATTGACGAAAAGTAGGGTCGTCATCAACTATCAAACAATTAAGTTCCATCTTTATCAGATCTTTAAGTTAGCCGAATTATCTACCTCAGTAACCCATTCGAAAACAGTTTATCGGAAACCAGCACTTTATGTTATTTCAACGGATTCGTCTATGTCCTTGGTTTTCTGAAGTCTTTCCAGAATTTGCCGTACCTTTTCAATGATCCCACCCAAATTATCTAACTCATCAATTACCTTATCAGCAGAAGCCCTGGTTAAGTCGGTAGTAATATCTGCCCGATCATATAACAATACGACCTTTAAAAAAAGGTCTGATTTTTCCGCAGACCTAATAGCATGTATTAATCGTCTTGTTAATTGATCTTCACTACAGTCTATTATGATAATATCAGGGTTTTCGAGATACGAGAAATCTATTTTCTCATCATCTTTAAGAATTAAGAAGTTAATACCTTGTCGTTCAAATACTTTACCGTGAGAGTACTCCATTTTACAAAGCGAGTTGCGTTACTTTTACACTTTTACCAAAATAGTTCTGCCACCTGTTAATTGCCATGGAATCATCACGGACGGGGCGAATAAGAGCCCTGATAAACATCGTTCTACCCTCAATCGGATCAGTAGAAATGCCGGAAATCCTTTCTTCGGACCCCTCGAACCGGTGTATAATGCCAGTGTCTGATTGACCATCCGGAAATTGTACCGTTACCTCTTCACCGATACCAAGATCCTTGACTTGCTCGAAACTAAAGTAGGCTTCCACAAAAATACTGTCAGGCTTGTAGATGGTCATAACTGTATTTGAACCTGAAACCACCTCTTCTGGTTCCGAAGCAATATCAGATATTATTCCGCGGATGGGGGCCCGATAAAGACTTTTACTATAGTTGATATTGGCAATTGAAAACTCACCTAATTTCTGCCCCTTTTTGTTAATTAATTCTTCTCGTATAGTGGGTATTTGATTACGCTCGGTTTGAAGCAGTGAGATTTGGTCTTCCAAAAAATTTATCTGTTCTGTCAAGGTGAGGGCTTTTGAGTTTAGTTCTTGTAACTTTGTAGTATACGTATCCAACTTATCTCGCGTATGCAATCCCAAATATGTCTCCCTGTGAATTCGTTGTACCCTACTTTGGTAAAAGTTGGCCAACTTCTCTGCTTGGTTACGTTCAATCCGCTTAAATTTCAGATCTCTGCTTGTAATGCGAATTTGATCTTCTATTTTTTCACGCTGCTGCTGACGTTTTTCCATACCCTTGTTACTGCCAAAAAGCCCCAGGTTATCCATGTCATCTCTGCTTATATACGTAAACAACGAATCTTCAACCGATATACGATCTCCTTCATTTTTATAAAACTCAAGAAGTTTAACATCCGTAGGAAATCGAACTTTTACTTTAGCCGAACTAACAAAACCATTTGCTGTTATAAAGAAAAAAGTTGAATAGAGATACCTTCCAACAAAGAATAAGACTAATACCGTAATCAATATATAGATAATCTCATCCCAACGAACGCCATCATCCGTAGAACGGGTAAATTCTTGACTACCCCCAGTCTTAGCATTTCCTTTTTTAAAGTCCTGACTCTTCATTTACTGGTAATTAATTACCTCGTCATCCAGCTCTATAAGCCCACCGAGATCCTGTATCGATATTCGATTAAACATTAATCTCTCACTAACTTCTAACATAAAAGCCTCAAAAGCTACCCTATCTTTAAAATCACCCGTTCTTAGGGCTAAAACCGTTTCTATGCCCGACAATCTACGTTCATTTTTTGTGCTCTCGCTTATCTTTTCTGGCGAATCAGTACCATATGCCATTACATAGAGATCATCTATGTAGGTCTGTATCCTTTCTAAAAAATTATTGTCATAAGTAACAGGAACAGATACCCCTAATTGTACATTCAGGGCAGATAATAAACTTTTTGTTTGCTGAAGCAAATCTATGTAGTTGTTTTGATAAAACAACATTTTTTCATCCCAATCTTGAAATGTGTGCGGTTCAACATCTAAATGAAGCCCGTCATATCTCAAGGTATCTATCTGAGAAACATAACTATTTAATTTATCAATCCGATCTTTATTTATGAGTGAATTAACCCCAGCCAACAAATGCACCTTTATATCATGCTTGTGCATAGTACTTATGAAGCTGGCTACTTTTCCCGATTGCGTTGCAGTTTCATCAGCAGAAAGCAACACCTTACTAATTCCATTATTAATAATGTATTCAGTAAGAAAGGAACGCCTATACTTGTTAAATGTCTCAGACCAGACATACACACTGCGATTAAAACCATACTTTTTATATAATTCTTTTTGCCCTACAGCATCGACCAGCTCTGTTACTGGTCTATTGTCGACATAAGTATAGATTTTGAGCAGTTTGAGATAAGCACTCTGTTTGATATCAATAATCTGAAGTTTAAGATCGAAAAGATCATTTATATGAGCCCATAGCATTGGGATATTAAAGTTTGGGTCCCCAATTTTCCATCGAGTGCGATCTTTTCTGATTTTTTCTTCTGTATTTCTAAGCTTCGATACCGCCTCCAGGTATCTCCTGAATATATGCTGGTAATCGTAGTAATGATTTAAAACCTGCTTTCTTGTGGTATACTGCTCCTGTTTATTTTCATATTTAAGCCTGTTTTTCTTTGCCTCAATAAGCTCTTTATTGCTACTCACTCCCAATGGCAAGGGCAAGCGCAATTGCAATCCTGCCGACATATATCCCCTATCTCCCTGGGTACCGCTTCCTGAGGAGAGTACCGATCCAATGCCATCGTAATATGTATAGTCTACCGACAGATCTAAATTAACATCTCTCCAAGCGGAGTGTTCGCTTTCAATATTCTCAACTTGTAACTGGTATATCTGCTTTTCTTCAGCTGATTGTCTTACCCCTTGAAGAAGCTGATCAATCCTGATCTCAAGCATAGGCAGGTCTGTGGCAGGATCGATTTCAGTAAAAGAAATAGTATTAAGGGAATTGTAATTATTATAACTTTCAATCTGCTTTTTAGTCTTCTCCAGGTTCGACATTATATTAAGCACGTTTTCCCAATTTATGGACTTCGCATGATAAAACTGACGGGCGTGCTTAGTTTGCTTTTCCAAAATAGTTCGCACCTTTTGGAGCAGATTTATTTTTCGCTTATTAAAAAGTTCAATGAACGCATTATACTGCTCGCTGTAGATCTCCTCTTTTACTGATTGCTTCTCTTTTAATTGATTGCTTTTAACCTCATTTTTCAGTTGTGCTACCTTTGCCCGATGCTCAAGTAGACCGCCACCTAAAAAATCCCATTGTATCCCTGTCTGGGCCCTTCTGCGATAACTTATTCCGGAACCAATAACCAACCCCTGGCCAAAGTTTTCAGAGAACGAGGATGCCATAGAAACACCAAGCTTATCCTTCTCATTCTCTATTTGTGCATTGAGCACTCTCCGATCATGATCATACGAGCTTGTTTTCTGAAATTCTTGAGAAAATATCTTTTCTACATTAGCTAATGAATTGTCCGTCGAATCTTTTTCTGATAGTAAACCAGACGACATGGTCTTAAACATATCTCTAACCAATGAATCAGACGAGCTATACTTAAATGAATTTCTACGATATGTTAGGCCGACCAAGAGATCATTAGAAAACCGATCTTGATAAATTTCTGCTTTCAGCTGTACAGTAGGAGCTAATGTTATTAATACAGCTAACTCACTCTCACCATTATATGTAACGTCAATATTTCTAAAAGGGTACTGTACCTCCTCAATATCAACAGTATCCACTTTCCGTACCGGACTATTAAATTTTACCCTTATATCCCTAAAGTTAACTTGTTCAAGCTGATAAGAATCAATTTTCTTAGAAAGGTGTAACCGTACTACAAAGCCTCTACCGTCTTGCCGCTCAGCAGTCGAAACTTTTTCTACTCTTGATTGGCTGTTCACGTTTAAGGCAACAGCTAAAATTAAACCAATAAATATTAGTCCAAATTTAGTACCATCAAACATGAAAGTAATTAGGGATGTCAAAGTTAGTGGTCAAAATACAAATTTCTATAATAAAGCCTTAAATTTAAAAATCCGAATATTGTTCAATTAAATAAGATTAATACTACATGAATGAACTCTGTATAGCGGAAGCAGGTCATTGGTATCATACCATCTTTAATCGGTAATAGTGATGATCCTGTTATCATGGGTACTATATGCACTTCTGGTACCGATATTATATTTCTGTTGGTGTTCGTTTGCCCTAGCTCGTACCAATTGCCACTTGTGTTAATTGTTCTAGGCTTGGCCTTTACTTTAATAAAGTCAATGTTCCCCAACATAAAACCAACCCCTTAACAAAATTTTGGTTTTGCCGATAACCATAGCAGACCTAATAACTGCTATTGAAAAAAACTGCAGGATGAATAGAGCCCCAGCAACAGCATTACCGTCAAGGAGACCTCAACATTATAATACTAATCATTACTACAGTATCACTTTCCCCAGCTCCAAAATTTTGTTTTCAACTTTAACCATTAACCACTAAACCGGGCATGAATACATTCCAAAACTATTGGTGTTCTGCCTGTGAATTGAAAGGTTCTTCAACCTGCACATGGGGAGATTTCTTTTATCAAATTGGTACCTACCGGTTTACTATCCCGAGAGGAGCCGGGGTGTGCTATAATTGTAACAGTATTACCGCAGTAGAAATACTGCCTGAGTATAAAATACTGCACAAACAAGCTAAACAACAAAAAGACAAATCAGTACCCACCTCTTATCTTGAAGAACAGCTTGAATTGGCAAGCTTGTTAGAAAACAGGGAGTCCATTGCACGATGCCTGGAATGCGGGAGTCATGATTTTCAGCTCATCCCTAAGATTGAGACCGATCAGGGGCTTCCAACTCTTAACATTCCTAAAAGAACAACCCTTATTCACAAAAAATGCGGGGGCAGAATCTTTGTTCGTCAACCGCTTCTTCATATTGATGATCACAACCGGAAAGAACGATTTTACACCAAAGAGGGTATCGAAGTAACTTATAACACCCATCCTACCTTAAGATTTAAACGGATATTTGGACGTAATAATTGATGAAGCCAGACCTGCCTCTAACAGTGAGTTGTACCGTCTGCACTACACATCAATTATTTAGGAAAACATGGTACTGCCCACGCCTTTTACTGAAGACTTTTCAAATTGCAGCTCAAAGGTAGTCCCGTTATCAGTCTTAAACGCCCCCTCCCCGTCTAACTGTGAAATCAATGTATTGATCAGCTGCATCCCGAGCGTTGAGGACCTTTGCAAATTTATACCATCAGGTATTCCTTGGCCATCATCATTAAACTCTAAGTGAACCTCGTCGCCTTTATCTTTGGCTTTGATTTTTATCATTCCATTATTTTCGGTAAAAGCATGCTTAAGAGCATTGGTGGTTAGCTCATTTACAATTAATGAGCAGGGAAGTGCTTGGTTGATATTCAAATCAATAGACTCAATATCATATTTAACACTCACATCGCTGTCAAAAGTATCAAGTATTCTTTCAACAAGACGCTTTACCGTTTTCTCGAAGTCAAGATTAGAGAAGTTTTGCTCCTGATATAATATTTCATGAGTGGTTGCAATGGAATTTACACGAGTCTGACTGTCTTTAAGCTTTCGCTCCAGCTCATTGTTATCACTCCCCATTATTTCTAAATCCATGAGGCCGGAAATAACCGCCAGGTTATTTTTAACTCGGTGGTGAATCTCACCGAGCAGCACTTCCTTTTCTTTTAATGACTTCTGTAAATCCTGCTCCATTTTCTTACGTTCTGTAATATCGGTTGAAATACCAAAAATACAATTTTCATACTGGTCTACACCTTTCAAAAGCATCTTTGTTGACAAAAATGTTTTTACCTCTCCATTTATATTGATCTCCTCTTCAAACCGAACCGTATTTCCCGTTTCTCTAACATATTCATCATTTTTCTGAACCTTCCGCCCCTTTTCCTTGTCCAAGAGCGATTCTCTTTGTTTTACAAAATCTTCTTCATCTCTCAAGCCAAAGAGTTTAAAGAATTTTTCATTTGCAAACTTCAAATTACTTTCTTGGTCCTTGATGTACATTACTGAATCCGATTGGTCAATTATGGCCTGTAACAGGTTTTGGTGAATTTCGGCTTTTCGTTGAGCTTCAATAACGTTCGAAACATCAATACCAATGCCGAGCACGCACTCTTCTCCTTCCATTACTACTTTACTAGCTTTAAATAGCAATGGAGTCTTTTCACCATCCTTACCCTGAAGGCGCCCTCTCGCTTCCACATATCCCTCTTCAATAACTGTTTCTATAACTTTCGACATCTTCGGTTTAGCCTCCTCCGCAAAGAAATCTATCGCATTCATCGATGCAATTTCCTCACTCGAATAACCGGTGACTTGCTTTACATATTCATTCCAGCGGATCATAGCACCGTCCGTATCAAAGATGAAGAATGTGCCCGGTAGTTTCTTTGTAATTAGATCAAGGATCTGCTTTCTTGACTTTAGTTTGGTTTCAATATCTTTTTGTTTTGTAACATCATTTGCAACAATGAGCTTGCACTCTTGGTCTTCAACGCGAATAGAACATCCTTTTTCATGGATGTAAATAACATCTCCATCCTTTGTATTATGCTTCCATACCCCCGATTTTTCAGCTTCATCAACTTCGGATTCAAGAACCTGCGGCAATTTAATATTATCTTCTCGTGAGTGCAGATCCTGAACAGTCAAAGAAAGCATCTCTTGACGCGAGTAGCCATACAGAGAAAGAGCCGCATTATTAACATCTATTATTTCAAGCGTGTTAACGTTATAGATCCACATTGGGCTGGAATCATCGCGGAAACAGATTTCTACATTGTTGAGGGACATGTGTGATTTTAAATTTCAAACTTCTGAAATAGGATATTCTATTTACAAAGTATAAAAATATCTAACAAAACAAGACTGGCCATCAATTGTTACCTGAGAGTCAGGTACCATAGTTTTGGCGACCTCTCTTTAAAGGTCACAAACTTTATGACTACAACGGTCATCTACTGCAAAAACTATGATCATAATACTTAAACGACTCCCGACAGTATGATAATTAATCGATTTGGAAACGATATCTCACTACTGTTATTAAAACAGACATCTCTAAAAGTTAATCAACCTATTGCTTCCCAAAAGAATATATACTTGGGTAACAATAGGCTGAATAACTAATAAGTTTTAAAATGATATCACTCAGGCGGAGCCATAAATGCGGGACGTACTGGATCTTGGACCGTCTCCTCTACAATAGCTTCAATCTCCTCCAGCTGTTGTTGGCTTAGCTGCCAGCCCGCAACATCCTCAAATGTTACTTGCTCCGGGCGACGCGCACCCCAGATGGCCGAATCTACACCTTTATCTAAAATCCAGCGTACCGCTAAACTAAGTACGCTCTTATCCAACTCTTTCGCTGCATAACCCTTTAGCCTTTCAACGGCCTCAAGGTGGTTTTTAAAGGTCTGCCCCTGGAACTTTGGATCAGCATTTCTTCGCAGGTCCCCCTTCTCGAACTCATAACTTTCATCCATCTTACCGCTAAGCAGTCCCCTGCAAAGGGCGCCGTAGGTCAGTAATGAAATATCATGTTCGTTGCAATATGGAAGCAAACCTTGTTCAATACCCCGCTCAAACAGATTGTAAGGAGGCTGGGCTACATGGATGGGGGCATATTGCTGAAACTCTTGCATCTGCTCCACCGAGAAGTTTGACACTCCTATCGCTTTAATCTTTCCGCTATCCAGGAGCTGTAACAAAGTGTTTGCTGTTTCCCTAAAGTCGGTCTGCAGATCGGGCCAGTGAATTTGGTAAATATCGATATAATCGGTCTCCAATCTTCGTAGTGAATCATTGAACTCTTTGAGGATTCGTTTCCGCGAAGAGTTACGCTGTACGTTTTCATCATCATCCCACTCCAAGCCAAACTTAGTGGCAATCTGCACCTCTTTCCTGTTACCAAATTCTTTAACTGCCTGGCCCACTAGTTTTTCACTCTTTCCGAATCCATAAATGGGAGCCGTATCTACTGTGGTCACTCCCATTTTTAATGCTTTAAGTACCGTGTCAATAGACTGTTGCTCGTCGGTACCACCCCATTGCCATCCGCCAATGGCCCAGGTGCCCAATGTTATCCTGGATATTTCAAAATCGAGATCACTTACATTAGTGTATTCCATCTGTGATATCTAATATTTGGATTTGATTAAATATTATGTACTGCCTCCGGTAGTATTTAAGAATATTCTGCCACTATATCTATTTACGAAATGCGGCTCCCCCCAATCGTTGTAACCGATATCCGTAACTACCTGATTCCCTATAAATTCCTTTTTATTATTCATTTGGCCTAACATGCTTATAGCGTAGAAACTTTCGACTCGACACCTTCGAAAAAGGTCATATCATCCGCTGAATAAAACTGCTATTCCTACATAATTGTACAATTTAAAGCTTAGAGAGCATATAGAGAAGAAACAACTAGCTGTTTCTACTTTGAGAAGCCAACACATATAGGAAAGCTCATTTATCAGATACCCTTATGCTTCGTAGCTGGTTGTCTTGGTTATTAATTTTTAACATCTGTAACAACTACACTCACCCTCTATCTTGATATTGGCATTATTGCTAGCAAAATTGATGATAAATTATGGATGACTCCCATCAAATAGTCAGAGAGATATTATCTGAATATCAATACAGCTTACCCTCAACTAAACCCGATTGGCCTAAAAAAATATCACGTGCTGCTCAGTATATTAATGAGCATATTTATGACCAAAGCTTAACTGTTAAACAGATTACGGGACAATGTTTTTTAAATGGTTACAATTTCTCAGAAAATTTCAGGCATTTTCTACAATTATCGCCCATCAATTATATCACTACACATCGATTAGAATCGGCTAAAAGACTCTTAAAAGACCATAGACTTAAACAGGTTCCGATTGTAAGTATATCGATGCATGTAGGTTTTAAAAGCAACTCTGCCTTCACAACAACTTTTAAAAATAAGATTGGCATACCACCTTCAGTTTGGAGAAAAGAAAATATGGCTTCCACTTAAAATTTTGAACTAATATTTGAAGTCATCAACAAAACAGATATACATATTTCATTTAGCCAATAAGATTTACTGAGCATAATAAATACCTCTTTTATGAAAAACATATTGGGTACATTTCTGCTTTTCCTCTGTTTTATACAAAATAACGTTGAACTACCAGCAGCACATGAATTTAACACCAATTGTGAGACGAGCTTTAAGATGCAAAATGAGGAGAGTACAGCCCAATTAAAGTTCAACTCATCGGACGGTAACTTAATAATTTATTGTGAGATCAAGAATGTGAGTGCAGGAAAATACAAATTACTGCTTGCCGACTTTAAAGTCGACAGCAGTGTAACAGCCAAACAGGTCAACAATGAGAATAGCCAAGAAGTACTAGAAATCATTGTTAAAAAAGATAAGGGACGTACCGTACGTCAAGACCAATCGCGGCAATGTAAAGATGTGAAAAAATTTAAATACCGAGCCTTAATTGTAAAACAAAGAGATGCTAATAAAGATGTTGTGTTCCATAATTAACACAACCTATTCACTAAACCAAACAATGAAAAACTAATTCTAAAGGGTAGAATACTATGACTGATAATAAAATTAATATATCTGTTTTGGTTGTAGCTTTAATACTCGGGGGACTGAGTCTATTGGCACCAACTGATGCAGAATCAAAAATGGCAACCGGCAATTATAGTTATGTTTGCTGTGATGCATCAGAATGTTCTGATGGCGATGAATGCAGTGGAGACGGCTCTTTTCAATGCTGCAGTGATAATGTTCAGATACAATATCTATAAAAAACAATAAATTTATTCTAAACAGAATAAGACTATGGAAAATACTAAACCTCGGTGTAGCCTTTCTTACCATATTAGCGTTCGTAGTTACGGCAATGGCGTGGACTATTCCTACTACAGCCAATGCTCGGGTAGACGTAGAATATGATGAAGTGTGCTGCGGCGGTGATTGTAGCTATAATCGCTGCCTCAATTATGGTGACAACCAATGCTGTATCGATGTTGAATTTCAACAGGTAAATTGAGAGCTATAAAAATAGACCCTTAAAAATGCCCCTCCAGTAGGTTTGGATGGGCACATTCAATTATTATGGAAACAATTAAAAAGTTCATCAAACTATACTACTTCCATTTTATTGCTTTAGCTTTAATTTCCGTATTGGCCTATTCAAACTTTAACCAAAGGCAGGAGATAGAAACAAAAGATGCGAAGATATCTCTATTCTTTGAGAACCATTCTTATAATCAATCATTATCGTCACGGTGAAGCGAAATTTTTCCTTTTCACCCAAAGCTCCAAAAAAAGGTTTTTGCTGCCCGTACAAATACTACCGATTATCTTACTGTTATCGCAAATTTCCGTGTTTGTAGTACATGTTTAAGTGATGAACTTGAAATTATCAATCACTTAGGTGACCAACTTAAAGACCAACATATCCAACCTATTATCATTTTTGGGATAAATCGAGACAGTGAGAAAGAATTAATTTTGTCATACCGCAAACGAGAGCTTATAAAAGTACCCTATATCACGGTTATCTATTCTAAACTCAATAATTTTATCCCTTTGATCTAATTATAGTACTAGTTATCACCCACACTCTATAAGGAAGCAAATCTAACTTTTAGGTAAACTCTTTTCCGATTGGCTGATAGCCCAGCTAAGAACATGGCCTGAGACCATATAAAAGAAATTTTCTTTGCATGTACAAACATGCAAAGGAAAATAATGCATCAGGAATGTTGGTAGATCTTTTGTTTCAGTAAATCCACTACTATTTCGTTCTTTTTACTTACGCGCAGGGCATCCACCAATACCAGTAGCTCATAGAGTGCTGCATCTTCGCTACACGCCTTTGGCACTGTATCATATAGCGGTGGAATAACAATGCCCTTGGTTGAATACCCCTTTGCAGGCCATATATACGGATCATCCACTACAAAATCCTTTTCAAGAAGCGGAGCGGAGTAGGCGGTGGGCATACCGCGCTGCAGGCTACCCGGTACTGCAGGAAACACATGTTTTATTCCATAAACCAAGAAAACGAGCAGTTCGTCCTTACGGACTGTTTTCTTATCTCTTTCAATAAGCTCACCAATCACCGATCGATTCAGAGATTCACTTACTTCTGAATTACTAATATATAGTTGGGTTGCCAGATCTTTTTTATACCAGCTTTCCTCACCCAGGGCAATAATTTTAAGTAAAATTACAATATCTTGTGGACGCATTCCTTTGTGTTCTTTCATAGGGAAGCAGAATAACCAAAAGCCTTTTAAAACACAAGGTTTGCAAATCGCGAAACGATAAAACCTTATTTATTCATTACAAGAACATTTTTATTGAAACAGATGTATTTCTATATACAATAATTCTATATACAACTATAGCTATGGATCAAATAACATGGGCGCAATTTGAACAAATAGAGTTACGTGCAGGTACTATTATTCAAGCCAAAAAGTTTCCGGAAGCTCGCAAACCTGCCTACAAACTAAAGGTAGATTTTGGTGAGTCCATTGGCATTAAACAAAGTAGTGCTCAAATTACTGAGCTTTATAACCCCGACGATCTTTTGGGTAAACAAGTACTGGGTATCGTGAATTTTCCACCCAAACAGATCGGGCCCTTTATTTCTGAATGCCTTATAACCGGCTTTTATCGCGAGGATAAAAAAGTGGTATTAGCCACGCCCGACAAACAGGTTCCAAACGGATCCAAACTCTGTTAATAAACAAGCCGATTGGATTATATAATAATCATTCCATATGCTATAGAGGATGGCATATCAATTAATTTCACATAGCGTCTGTTCTCTGTTCATTTGGGTATCCTGCCTTTTGCTAACATTGGCAAGCTCTGCTAATAGTCAACATTTGGTGGTATACCCGAAACAGAAAAACGATAGCCTTTCGTTGGAAGTTGAAAACAGATTTCCCTGTACCATTAATCTTACGGCGAAATCAACAGAATTCGATACCAGTTTTACCGAAGTGATCCCAAGTAAACAGAAACGGTTACTCTTTCAATGGACCAACCCTTCCGGGAACCTTGTAAAAGAGATAAAAGAGGTTTTCGACTTTGATTACTTTTTTGGTGATCCTAATACTATTCATGACGACGAATACGAATACAGCCTCCCATTTCCGGAAGGGAAAACCTATGTTTTAACACAGGGTAATAAAACTTCTTTTACCCATAATACTCCGCGCTCTAAATATGCTTTCGACTTTGCGATCCCAGAGGGTAATTATATTTCTGCGGCTCGTGGGGGTGTAGTTGCTGATGTCATAGAAGAATATAAGGAGAGTGGCCAAGTAGAAAGTATGATGGATAAGGGAAATCGTATTATTATTTGTCATGACGATGGAACAGTTGCTCTTTACGCTCACCTCCAGTACCAGGGAGCTTTTGTAAAAATAGGAGATAATGTTTTTGTGGGACAAGTAATAGGTCGAAGCGGTAATACCGGTTACAGCACTGCTCCTCACCTTCATTTTGTCGTGCTTATTGGTAATCGGTCAATACCTATTCGATTTCGAAATGAATACACCATTCTATACGAAGGTGAAACCTATGGCCATGAATAACTTTTTATCCATCTCTAGTACCCAGTCATCTAATAAAAAATCTTTTTATTATTAAGCATAAAAACATGGCTATGAATATGTTTTAAAACTACCAACGCATTTTTAACATACTTTTTTAATAATTAAGAAAATCACAAACAACCGATGCATTGTTACTCGAACAGTATGATCCACTAACACTTCTGTCTGTTCTAAATAGCTACCAAAAGTGCGGTTCCGTACATTAGAGCTATTCCTATGGTAAAACCTAACAGGTTAGGTACTGTAAAACGATCTCCTACTTCTGCATTGCGGCCAATGTAACTGCTAATCTCAACAATAACCTGTAATATAGCCCCTGCCCCTATGGCAAATAAAACAGCACCCCACTGCGGACTATAAGAAAAAGCCCCAATAATGGTCCCTGCAGCAGCAGGGAGGCCGGCAAGAATGGTAAGCCCGATAAAGGTTATGAATTTAGTTTTTCGTTCAAGCAATGGAGTAGCAATTCCTATACCTTCTGTCAAATTGTGGAGAGTAAAACCAACTACAAGAAAAGCTCCCAAAGCAGCTTCCCCTGATGCCAATGCGGCTCCCACGGCCAACCCTTCTCCTAAATTATGCAACCCTATTCCTATTGCCAGATAAATTGCCAGTGATAACCCCTCGGGGGCTTTACCCTTGCTACGGCCAACAGCATATATTAAAAGAAAAGAAAGCCCAGTAACCAGCCACACTGTTAGACTACCTTCAAAAACAGTTGCTGCTTCTGTAACCAACTCCAATCCTTCCTGAAGCGTATCAATAAATAAATAAAGAAGTAATCCCAATGTAAGGGTAAGCAGGAATTGTAGTACGCTATCTCCTTTTGTTTTCAGGTAAGGATAGAACATCAGGCCCAAGGCTACGGGTATAACCCCAATAAAAATGCCCAATAAAATATATCCCCAAACCCGTTTCACCGTCCATTCAGGAGTTGCTGTTGCAACCTCAATCGTGTGGTTAAAGGTAGCTCCCACATCTGTTAACAGTGTTATTTCATGCAATTCATTTTTAACCCAAGGGTAAGGTATGGTAACCCAAGAACTAGATAACCTGGGAATGGGTCCTTGAGGATCCATTGAAAACTTCCAATACGCTTCGTCAACCATAACTTGGGCCAACTTTACCGACTCAGAACCGTTTGCCCGTACTTTTAAATGGATGCCATTATCATTGAGCTTTGTTTGCTCCACCGTTAACTGTTGTACGGGAGGGGCATTGCCTGCAAGCATTTGCAAGGGATTTTCAGCTAGGAATAGCACAACTGATCCCACTAATAAAATTAATGGAATGACAGCCCATATCCATTTTGGCAACCTTTTTTTCCAGTCAGTATTCATACAACATCCTTATTTTCATTGATAACTTCGAAAAAGCTCATCCATCCCAGTTCAGCAAATTCAGCCTGGTGCGCATGAAACATATATCGTCCGGGCTCAAAATCTTCAAATGAAAATTCCAGAATACCCCGTTGGGCCTGACAAAGCATCACCGTATCTATGGTTTCTTTGGTTGGATACAGGGTAGTGCCATGATCATAGTAGTCAAAGAAGTTTGCATGAAGATGAAAAGAATTAATGGGATCAAACTCCGTGACATTGACTAAATATACCCGTGTTGGTTTATCATGCTTGATGGGAATAGGCTTCTGCTGGTAAGCAAAAGCGACCGTATTGGCAGCATAGATTTCGTTATCAGCATCAAAATTGGTATCAAAACCATTCATAACCATGAAAAGCTCCTGCCATTCTTCATTTTCGGGCGTTCCCAACAAGCGTGAACGGGCAACCTCTTCAAATTCTGGATGGTTTTCAGGGGCCGGATCTACGATAAACCCCCCATATAGTCCTTTGTGCATATGTCTCTTTAGCGGCATAGAATGGCAGTGGTATAGATGACATCCAAACGGCTCTGCATCAAACTCGTAGGTAAAAGATTCACCGGGATTAATAATTCCCGGACCATTTCCCGGTACTCCGTCCATTGTTGCCGAATGAATTCCATGAAAATGAATAGTATGAGGATGAGAGCCTGAATTGATAAATTCCACACGCACACGATCACCTTCTGTGCATCTCATTGTAGGCCCAGGCACCCGGCCGTTATAGGTCCAGGCAGGAAAATGAATGCCGGGAGCAACTTCAATCTCTTTATCTACTGCTATCATTTGAAATTCTCGCAGCCTTTGTCCATTTGGCAGGGTTGAAACTTTACCAGTATCCCAATCTGTAAGCATTTCATGAGGGTCAAATCCATTCTTTTCATGGTCAACCTTCCCAATAGCCGTCATTCCATTGTGGTCAACACCAGGATGTGCAGGCTCGTCGGTTTCTACTCCTTCAGATGACTGCTCACCAACACCTTGACTGTCACCACTCCCAAAAAATATCGATCCCAGGAGAGCACTGGCCCCGGTTATCAGGCCAGATTTCAGAAACAGTTTTCTTGGAATTTTGTCGTCAAACATAGTAAAATCATTACATATTAACCTTAGGCTATATTTAATGTATAAAAATAAAATTGTTAGTTAAAGCTAAATAATAAATTTAGTTTACTGTTCATTATATCTGTTAACAATACTAATTTTCATGAACCATTCACCTCTACAAAAAGGTTATCTGTAACCAAAACTTGAACTATGCATAAATACCATGCTACCATAGAATGGGAACGAAACGGAGAAACCTTCACAAAAAACAAATATTCACGCAAACACCAATGGATATTTGACGGGGGAACAACTGTCTCGGCTTCCGCTTCACCGAACATTGTACCAGAACCTTTTTCTGATCCTTCGTCGGTTGATCCTGAGGAATCGTTTATTGCTTCTATTTCAAGCTGCCATATGCTCTGGTTTCTTTCAATTGCAGCTCAGGAAGGGTATATTGTCGACGCTTATTCTGATCAAGCCGAAGGGTTAATGCAAAAGAATAAGAAAGGGAAATTGGCCATTACAGAGGTTATATTAAGACCTGTTGTAACATTTGATAAAAATCAACATCCAACTCCTACTACGCACGATAAACTGCATCATCGGGCACATGGTCGATGTTTTATTGCAAACTCAGTGCACACAAACATTACCATCAATGCAACTATCGATGGTTCTTCCTAAATATTCTGAGATCTTTAGCAGGAATTATTCATACAACTTAAACTATCAACTAATATCATGGCAAAGAGTAAAGCTCAATCTGTTGACGAATATATCCAGGAACTACCCGAATATCGCAGGGAAACGATAGAAGAAATTCGACAACTTATCCTTGATAATCTTCCTGATGGATATGTAGAAACCATTAGCTGGGGAATGATTAACTATGAAATCCCACTGGAGAAATATCCCGACACTTATAATAACCAACCCCTCACCTATATTGGGCTTGAGGTTCAGAGAAACCATAATGCTCTTTATTTGATGTCTGCCTACCAAGACGAAGAGGTCCAAGAATGGCTAGAGGAAAAATTTGAAGAATCCAATAAGGAGATGGAAATGGGACGATCATGTATACTCTTCCAGACAAAAAACGATCTTCCGCTTGACGCTATTGCTGAACTTATTGCCAAATATTCTCCCGATGAATTTATCGAGGCATACGAGGAAACACGAAAATAGTAATAACTGTTAAGGATAGCACGTCTATAGGATTAGTAATGCAGATTTTAGCCACTGCATTACTACTCTGCAAGAATGGCTATCACAGAATTCAGAAAACTATGTTATTACTATGAATACTTTAAAATTGCTACTCTTAATAAGTGGAATTGGGTTATTTGCCAGCTTTAGTGCGGTAGCCCAGCAATCTAATAATATGGCAATGGAAGAACAGGAAAAAATCTTCGAAGAAGCGACACTGGGTGCTGGTTGCTTCTGGTGTGTAGAAGCAATATTTGAAGAAGTTAAAGGGGTAAAATCTGTTGTAGCCGGTTATGCCGGCGGTAAAATTAAGAATCCCAGTTATAAACAAGTAGCCTCAGGTGCTACAGATCATGCTGAGGTTACGCGCATTACCTATGATCCTGCTACGGTATCATTTGAACAGCTACTTGAGGTCTTTTGGCATACTCATAACCCAACTACCAAAAATCGGCAAGGTGCTGATGTGGGCCCCCAATACCGATCAGTAATCTTTTATCATAATGACAAGCAAAAAAAGATTGCCCAAGAATCTCTTAAAAAAACCGATAGTACAGATCTCTGGAAAGACCCCATAGTAACAGAAGTTGAACCATTAACAAACTATTCAAAAGCAGAAAACTATCATCAAAACTATTACGAAAACAATCCCAATGCGGGATACTGCACGGTAGTTATTGCGCCAAAACTGAAGAAATTCCGCAAGGATTTTTCTCATATGCTAAAAGAAAACGTAAGAGAATCATAGTAGTTAATACGATTCGTGGGGAAGGGGATCCTTGCCCCTCTACTGCTTCGCAATTACATGCCATAAGAAGAGCTAAGCAACGAAGAAGCAGATGAACCATTAATATCTTTTACAGAAAAAGAAAGGGTTAGATAGGTACCGTTATCGGTCCCCATCTCTCCCTCGGCCTCCAGCTGATCCATAAAGTTGTAGATCAACGTCATACCCAGGCTATCACTATTTTGGGGATTAAAGTCATCAGGTAGTCCAATCCCGTTATCCTTAATATAAAGGTGTACACGGCCATCTTCGGCTTCTAATTTGATCTGAATATTGCCCTGCTCTCGCCTTTCAAAAGCATGTTTAAATGCGTTAGTAACAACTTCATTAATTAACAGCGCAAAAGGAACCGCCTGATTGATACTCAACATAACAGCATCAATCTCTTTATCTATAGTAATATCTTTAAGTGTATTGTTGGTTGATCGAATGGTTTCCACAAGGTCGCCAATATAAGATTGACATGAAATCTGTGAAAGGCTTTGCGATTTGTACAGCTTTTCATGAATTAAGGCCATCGTTTGAACACGGCTCTCACTTTCCTTGAGGGTCTCCCGCACTTCTTTATCATCTGTTTCATACATCTGCAATTGAATTAACCCTGAGACAACAGCGAGATTATTTTTAACACGATGATGGATCTCCTGTAGCAGCACGTGCTTTTCTTTTAACGAATTATAGATCTCCTTTTCATATTTTTTCTGTTCAGTAATATCAATATACATACCAAAGCCGGCAATTGGCTTACCATCCACAAATACGGGGATACCTGCTACAAACACATCTACAAGGGAGCCGTCACTTGCGCGCCGCTGTGCTTCACGATGGAAACTGGCCATTGCCTTAAAACCCTTACCAGGCATAGTAGGTGCTTCTTCAAGTTCTTCTTCCGGAACTAAGACTTTATCAATATCCCTACCCGTAATTTCCTCTTTGGAGTAGCCGAAGAGATTTTCAAAACTTTGGTTAACATCTTTAATCTTATTATCCGGTGTTACCATAACAATAGCCGAAGGAGCTTGTAAAAACAGGTTTCTAAAAAGATTTTCATTTCTCTTTAGTTTTTTTCGAGCTTCTACCTGTTCAGTAATATTATGGCCTACTCCCAGCAAATAGTTCCTACCTTCTTGTTCGAAAAGCTTCCCTGTGATCAAATATGGTATCTCTTTACCCGACTTGGTTAAACACGATAGCTCTACCGAAGCTTCCCCCTTTTTAAATACCTTATTCATAAAACCGACAACGGTTCTATGTTCTTTTTTGGGAAACAGACTCAATGGTGATATCTCCTCTAACTCAGAGTTGCTGTATTCTAATTCATCACTCAAATTCTGATTCCAGCTTTTGTACTCCGCATCTTCACCAATCATAAAGAAACTTCCCGGAAGTGTCTCTACAAGCGCCTCATTAAACCGTTTTTCTTCCACCAGTGCCTGCTCCGTCTCTTTCTGTTGGGTAATGTCGATACCTACCCATAAGTAGTAGTAGTTTTTGTTCAACTGTATATAATAACCACGCCAATAATATGGGATTTTCTTGCCCATTTTAGTAAGTAATGTTAACTCAAAGCCACTACCTTCATTATTATGGATCTTCTCTTTTGCTTCCGTTAAACGGTCATGATGCTCTGTTGCAATTAGATCATAACCGCTCCTTTTGGCTAACTCTTCATCAGTATAACTCGTGAAAAAGCTGGTATTTGAGTTCCACTGTACATTTTCCAAATCTTCATCCATTAACAAGTATATACCAGGAAGGCTATTGAGGATTGCTTCGGTATAATTCTTTTGTTCAAGCAGATTAACTTCAATTTTTTTACGCTTTTTATATGCTGATATAATATCTGCTGCGGTCTGTAATAGACGAACCTCATTTTCTTCCCACAAATCATCCTTTTCGGTATCAGCAAAACCAATGTAACCGTACCACTCTTCGCCTATGGAGATGGGTATTACAAGCACTGAATTTACATCCCGTTCCTTTAATAAAACCCCCTCTTTATGAGACAAATCATCAACACGTGCATTAATTATTTCACCATTTGATAATTTATGATACCACCAGGGAACTTCTGCATAGCTTACAAGTTCAGAAGAAGGCACTTGGGGAATTTCCGTACCATCTTCAGAGACCTCGATAAGGCGTTTTAAACAGAGTTTGTCATCAATTTCTACATTCCTAAAGATATATACCCTGTCAGATTGTGTTACATCACGAAGAATCTTCAAACTCTCCTCTAATGCTCCATGATTGGTATGCTCAAGTAATAAGCTTGAACATTTCGACAAGGCCTGCTCATACAGCAAACGCTGCTGCAACTCCTTTTCTGCCTGTTTTCTTTTTTTGATCTCTTCTCTGAGATCGCTGGGATACTGTTCTTTACTTTCTTGAAGGGCCAATCTAACTTTTTTACGCTCTGTAATATCAATGGAAGAACCATAAATAAAGGTTTCTTCCTCCTTTGGAGATTCTATTAACTTGAGTTCATCCCGCAACCAAATATATGTACCATCTTTTCTTTTAAAACGGTATTCGTTGAATACCTCTTCTCCTTCCTCAAAAACTTTTTCAAAATGGCATAACACCCTTTCCCTATCCTCCGGATGTATCCGTTCTGACCAACGATCCTTTCCTTCTAAAAAATAAGAAGGTTCAAACCCCAATATAGTTTTAGAGTTTTTGCTAACCGATAGTAATGGGAAGTCGCTCTTCTTTTCACAAGTGAACAGAATGACAGAACCACTACTAAAAAATTTATCGATCGTTTCTTTAGAAAAGACCTGACTATTATTTTCTCTCATTTCCCCGAATGTCCAAAGCCATTTTGAATGAACTAATACACAATCAATATATTAAAAAATTCTAATACTAAGTAATAATTATATAGATTGCGCTATCCTAGAGTACAATGACAGCATAAAAACATTTCTGCAAAGCTTCTATGAGCTATATTCAACTGTATAAGTCTGTAAAAATAGTTGTTATGCCAAGTTTTCAGCTATATTATCATAAGGTATTTGAGCAGATAATCAACTGGCGAAAACAGATATGAACACAGATCATTAATTTTCGGTTACATAACGTGAACTATGAACCACAACCAAATTATTACACTCATGAATCTACTTAAAAAAACTACGATCAAGATAAGCTTAGTACTACTATTAGGCCTAGTCTTCACTTCTGAAACATGGGCTCAAGAGCGCAGTAACCAAGAACCCCGAACAAGCCCAAATGCAACGGTTAGTCAAACCATAGGAACTACAGATATCACTATTACTTATGGACGACCAGCCGTTAATGATCGAGAAATATTTGGGGAGCTTGTTCCCTATGGTGAAGTATGGAGAACAGGGGCTAATGAATCTACAGCTATTGTAATTTCTAACGATGTGACTATAAATGGCCATGAACTCGAAGCTGGAACCTATTCCCTTTATACCGTTCCAAATAAGGATAAATGGACCATTATTATTAACTCTAAGCTCTCTTGGGGAACTCAATATGACAAGGATAAAGACATTCTCCGATTCGAGGTTGAACCCAGAGAAGCTGACTCTCGAGAACGAATGATGTTTTATTTTGAAGAAGTCACAAATGAGAAGGCTACCGTAGTATTACACTGGGAAAACACCAAAGTACCATTTACTATCAAAGTATAAGTTGAAGCTAGATCCAAAAGAACATCCGAAATACCAACGCAACTGATGGTGGGGTATGGCCCCATCATAGTATTCTCGTTTTATTTACCTTTCTTTGGGGGGCTAATTTTATTTTGGCAGAAATAGCACTAAAAGAGATGTCCCCCATCTCTTTTAGTGTTAGTCGTTTTGCTACAGGTGGAGCTGCGATGTTCTTCGTGATGTATCTGCAGTACCGGGCTAAATCCGGCCATAAACATAGCTCTATATCTTTCCTACCCAATATTAAAAAGAAAGATTGGCCGCGCCTGTTACTTATTTCGGTTATTGGCGCCACTCTTGCACCCTGGCTGGGTATTGAAGGACTGGGCCTCACGCATGGTGCACGAGCTTCATTATGGCTGGCCTTGGGGCCTGCAGTCAGTACTGCCTGTGGCTACTTTCTCAGAACCGAACAAATGGGCACCTATGGATTTCTTGGAGTCATACTTGCCGTAATGGGTACACTCATTCTCGGATGGGATGGGTTACAACCTGAACGAGGGTATTGGTTCGGAGATCTTATCCTCATTTTTGCCCTTATTCTTACGATCATTGAATTACATCTTATTAAACCGTTGGCCCGTGATTATGGACCTATACCGATAGTAGCTCTACGTACTGCTATCGGAGGTACGCTTTATATTTTTATTGCTTCTCCCTCCCTATTAAATGTCAGCTGGACCTCTCTCGGCCTTTGGACTTGGATAGCTATCCTTGCCGGTGGAGGCATAGGAGTTGGACTGGGACAGTGGGTAAAAGTTCGAGCTCTAAGAAAACTTGGCCCTACCCAAGTGGTACTTTACGGAAACTTGGTCCCTATTGCCGCCCTGCTCATAGCTTGGCTCAGCATTGGAGAAAACCCCTCACTGCCAGAAATAATATCGGCACTTTTTATTATTAGTGGCGCTATTCTTATACAAGTTATTGATCGTGAACCTGATACCCCATACCAAGATGCAAAAGTAAATAGTATGTATAGCAAACCTGAAAAAGAAACCGAGAACCCGTAGATATTTCCTTTTCAGGATGGCTTTAAAAATGGGGAATTCTGATCAAAGTCAAAGCCTGAGTGAATTCGAAACTGGAGCTTATATGCCCATAGGTAATGAATTCTAATTCACGATAATACAGAAATTGATCAAAAGGATGGTTTTGCAAAGCTCTCTTCAAATAAAAGAAGACAGACCTTTCGGCCTGCCTTCTCACTTACACTAACCTAACACAACATCTATCTAAAAGGTAAACGACAGCTGAAGCATAAAATTGCGTCCCGCTTGCGGATAATAATAATTATAATGTTGCTGACTTCCCTGGCTAAGCAGGCCAAAAGTATAACCGTTTGACTCATACTTTTCGTCTAACAGATTATTAACCTCCAAGGTTGCGGTAATACCTTTAAACAAGGACGCTTTGCTCCACTCATAAGCTACCCGCAAATCATTAACCAAATAAGGGTCTAAAGAACGACTTTTCGTCTGGGTATTATCCAGGTACTGTCGGCTTACATATTTTGTAGTTAGTTGTGCTGTAAAACCCTCTCTATTGAATTGAATAATTGAATTCCCAATAAAATCAGGGGAGAACGAAATATCTGTATCCTGATACCCAAAGACCTTCTGGGTGTTTGTAGAATAGTCGGTCAAGTAATAGTTATACTCATCAATTTTATTGCGGCTTATTGTGGCATTTCCACTCCATTCCAGACCATTCGTTATGTTAGCACCGGCTTGCAGCTCAATACCTGCCCTATAACTATTATCCACATTTTGTCGAATAGCTGATCCAATATCATTTATTTGACCAGTTAAAATGAGCTGATTCTTGTAATCCATGAAGTACAAGTTTGCACTAACAAAAAATCGTTCAAAACTTGCTTTATATCCGGCTTCCCAATCGTATAATGTTTCGTGCTCAGGACGACTTTCAGGAGTCGAATCCACATATTCGTCACGAGTGGGTTCCTTATTGGCCATACTGAAAGAAAAGTAGGCTCTATGGTTACCCTTATTATAAGTGAGTCCTGCTTTGGGATTGAAGAAAGTCAATTCGTCGGTTTGCTTAACATCTACAATATCATAGCTGTTACTTTGATTTTTGATACGGTCCTTACCTAAAAACTTATACGTAACACGTCGAATTTGGGCATCAGCATAGATTGTCAATGCCTCTGTAATATTATACTGCCCCTTTAGATAAGTATTAAAATCTGTTTTAAAGCCATTATTATCGTAATAACGATTTTCGACATTGGTATTACCGAGATACTCACCCCAGATCACTTCACCGAAATGATCTCCATCATATTCATTATAGCCACCACCAAGAGTAATGGATCCCTTATCCTCGATATTATACTCCGTTGAAAAAACGGTGCCATAGAAATGATTATCTAACCATTTACGGCGAACCAGATCACTTTCCGAGACCGTATCCTGACTAAAGATAACGGGACTTATACTATAGTCACCGAGTTCTTCATCTGCCTTATACTGTTCATAATAACCCCGACCATAGGTATAGTGTAGCGAGGCATTGACATTCCAGTTCTTCGCCAAGTCATAAAAATAGTGTAGCTGGTAATGGTCTTGCTGGTAATTATCGGTTTGATCTTTATAGGGCGTACCCGGTTTTTCGGTACCAGCAGAATTGTAGGTACGTTCTCCGTTTTCCAATTTACTTTCGGAAACCCCATTCCAAGCGTGGTATGTTTTTTCTTTACCGGAGAACACATCGGCTCGCAGCAAGCTTCGCTCACCATGCTTAGCTGCAGAAAGGTAAAACGATTTCAAATCCGATGATGCCCGATCGATATATCCGTCTGACGTAATTTTTGAAAGACGGCCTTCGAACTGCCACCCATTTTCCATAAGACCGGAACCGAGCATTACATTAGCTTTTTTGGTATCAAATGAGCCGATCCCGGTATTCACCTCTCCATAGGCATCCGATCGCATCTGTGAAGTCTGTACATTCACCGTAGCCCCAAAGGCCGCGGCTCCGTTCGTCGATGTCCCCACACCACGCTGGATCTGGATATTTTCAACGGATGAAGCTAAATCAGGAATATCGACCCAATATACGCCGTGTGATTCTGCATCGTTAAGCGGTATACCATTAATAGTTACATTTATACGCCCTTGATCAACACCTCGGATTCGCATCCCTGTATACCCAACCCCGGACCCGGCATCAGAAGTTGTTGTTACTGATGGAGAGCTACTCATCATGTAGGGCATATCCTGACCCAGATTTTTCTTTTCAATATCTGTACGGCTCACATTATCAAAAGCCATGGGCGAGGCTTCATCTACACGCAAAGCCTTTACGAACACTTCATTACTAATAACGGTATTGGGCACCAAGCTAATAGTAAGCTCACCTCCTCTTTTTGTCGTGTCGATAGTCTTGGATTTAAAGCCAACAAAAGTCACTTTTATTTTTGATGAAGCGCCCTCTTTTAATGACAGGGTAAAGGCTCCATTTTCATCAGCCGAAATACCGTTTTTAGTATCGAGCTGAATAATATTCGCCCCGGGCAGCGGTTCATTACTTTGTGCATCAATAACCATTCCGGTTATAGTTTGAGCAACAAGTGTGGTACTCATTGCCATCAAAAAGCATAGAAATGCTGTTGCTCGTATTAGTTTGAAATACATAAGTTCCTCCGTCTTATAGGATTCATAAGAGCGGGAGATGAACTTGCAAGGAATGCTGATCAATCCGGCAGTTATTGTACTTTTTTCGGTAGTATCACTGCCTTGGTTTCCCTACGCCGATCTTAATCGGTTCAGGTTCTCAGGGTATGGTCTCAGCCTGCTGTTGCAAGCACCCCCAACCTTTGTAAAGTTAGAATGCGCCCAAAGATACGGGCATAAGGCGGAAGTTTCAAAAGATAAGACAAAATAAATACTGGTGCCTTTGCAATATCGTGGGGTAAAACCCCTTTAAAAGAAAAGATGCTGCAGTGTAACACTAAATGACGACCTCAAATGAATACTAGAGACCTTTGCAAAACTAAGTGTCATCCTGATAAAAAAACAAAGTGAGGCAGTAGGAGGGGAAAATACTATGGCATCTATTCTCCCTTAGAAGGGTTTGATTGTGGTTCAGCTTCAAACTCTTCATCACACCGCTCTTCATAATGACAAAGCGGGGGTCATTCAAAGTCTTCAACTATATTCTCGTCCCCGATCTAAGTTTTCAAACAGAATGATGCATTTCCACATCTCTTAAAATACACTGGCTCCTAGACAAAGTATAAGAGCCAGTAAAAATAAAACTGTTTGTGTAACAACTTACTGCCCTACCATAAATACGGCATTACCGAACAGCAGCTTCCCGTTATACCAAAAAGCACGAAACAATGGATTATCAACCATATACACAACAGAACCATTTCCCATCTCCTGCACACCAAAAGTAAGCGTGTTATGTAGCTTCTCCTCAGCTTCATACCCTATGAAACCACTCATATGGGCGTCTGCTTTAGCAACGCCTACATTCCACCCTTTTTCAAGATATTTATAGGCATCAGCATTTAGTTTAAGAGAGAAATAGCTGTCATCATATCCAAATGCCAAAGGATGGCTATTATCCATGGTGATTTTAAAAATGGAACCACTATTAAAGTTCGATATATATTCACGCTGTTGGTCACCATATTCATTGAGAACCGTGCCAGATTCAGGGGTCTCTTTCTCATTTCCATCATCAGGCTTTCTTTCGATACTGAACCCCTCCTTACCTGCTAAGTAACCGTTTGCACCCTGTAGTGCAATAAGTTTTCCGCCGGAAGAAATCCACTCTCGGATATCATCAAATCGGCTGCTATCAATAACACCATTATAATTACCCGAGGGCATAATAAGCACCTGGTAGTTATTAAGATCTACCTCACCGAAATAATCAGTATCTAGCAGGGTAACCGGATAATCAATCTGCTTATCAAAATAATGCCACACTTCGCCTACCATATTTGAGTAAGTTCCTTCTCCGGATAGCAAGGCAACGCGCGGTCGGTCAAGATATCGCACGGAAGAAGAGCCAAAATCTGCCCCGGACTGTACAAAACCGGTTGGCACCGCTTCCAGATGCTGATTGTGCTCGGTAGCAAGATCATTGACCAACTTATCAAAATCGGTGCCTTTAAACTTGTTATCAGAACGGGTGATTACCAGCGTACCGGCGTCATACGATTGATCTTCTATTTTAAATTCTTTCTCTGAAAATCGAATATTGATATCATGCTTTAAGAGGTCAGCCAACAAACCTACATCCGAAAGGTCTTTCCATTCTGCCAGGTAAGCATAGGCGTTTTCATTTACAGCATTGTCAACTTTCTTTTCAGGCATTGAAGCTGCTTTCATATCCAGCTCTTCTGGTACAGCATAGCCATCTAACCCATAAGCATAGTGCTGCTCCCAGGCCGTGATATCATAGGTTACAGAATCGGCCAGCTCAGGACGCGGTTCAAATAATATACGAGCCAATACTGACTTTGGCTGATAGGCACTTACCAAGTAATCTCCTTCCTCAATACGCTGACGACGCTTTTGTCCTGTCTTGTAGTTGTATGCCGATACCCGTTGGTCATCGGAGGCTTGTCCGTATTCCACCTTGTGCTTGTCGAGAAGCTTGAATAAAGCCCGCAACTTATCGGGATTATTATCCTTATCAATAACAAAAGTCTTGTATTCACCAGCGGGATTACTTTGAGCTTTTTTATAATAATTAGAAAACTCACTGACTAACTTTTCCGCATTCATGGAACTAATCTCCACGGTGGATAATCCTGTTGTATGGTGATGGGTCAGGCGATCTTTCAATGTTAAGGTATCTCCCACTGGCTTCTTTATACCAAGGCCGGAATATCCTCCGCCGGCCTGCTCATAGGTCATTCCAATAGACCCGTTAAAAATGGGATACGTATCACCATAGCTGGGATAGAAAAGATCAAAGACTTCGCGAGTGAAATAGAGCCAGCTATTTTTATTAAAATATTTTGCGTGATTTTCACCGATGGTATACTGAAAATTCCGTTGCCATTCTGTAATAGCTTTATGAAACGGTTCGGCAGCAGGAGCAAAATAATAAGGCGAGGTATAACTCTGCTCATGAAAATCAACATGGATATGGGGCATCCAATTCTGAAACTGTTCTATCCGCGCCCGACTTTCTTTCTGTGTTAACCACGCCCAATCACGGTTTAAATCAAAATAATAGTGGTTAGTACGTCCCCCCGGCCAAGGCTCATGATGCTCACGTGCTTCTCCAAAAGCATTAAAAGTATCCCCAACGGTTTCTTTGTACCAATGTACGTAACGATCACGACCATCGGGATTAAGCATTGGATCCATGACCACAACCGTATTCTGCAGCCACTCTTTGGTTTGTGGATTATCTGGACGAACCAGCTCATATATCGTTTTCAGGGCTGCCTCACTGCTGGAGGTTTCATTACCATGAACATTATAACTTAACCAAACAATAGCTGTGCTCTCACCTTCAGCTTCACCATCAATAAGGCCGGTACGCTTTAAATTATTGGTTCGGATCTCATCCAGCCTTGCCATATTCGACATGCTCGATACATAAGCCAGCATCAACTCACGCCCTTCATTGGTTTTGCCATATTTCTTGGCCTCAACCATCTCCGATTGCTCTGCCACATACCAAAAGTAATCCATCACTCTATGATGGGGCGTCCATTGGTCACCCAATTCATACCCCAAGAATTCAGCAGGAGATTGCAGTTGGGACTGGGCAACGGCAGAAGCAGAAATAAAAAGCCCAAATATTAAGAAAGAGAGAAAATAACGTTTCAAAGATCTCATAAATCAGTAGGATAGATTATTAACAATAATTTACTTTGTAGAAGAACGATCTTCCAATGCACGTTCAACTTGTTTTATCACCGTATCGGCGATAGCATTGGGGATAGGAATCGACAAATTATAATGAGCAATCTTCCACTCACCTTCTTTTGACACCAATACTCCTGTTCCCCGGGCGGGACCTAAATTAGGGGTGTCCAATACCTCGTCAAACCAGGCGATACTCCCATCGTCCGAAAAGTAGAGATGGCGTTCAACAGCAGTAAAATCCCATGCTTTACCTCGATCAAAATAGGGCTTTGCCCAGGGCCGAAACTCAGCAACCGTCCACCGCTCGGTGGCATCAGTACCCATAAAAATGGAACTATCGCTGGCAAAGTGATTGAAATACCTATCAAAATCGGCATCTGCTGCCGCAACATGCCAGTCGTCTAAGACAGCATTAACGGCCTCATCCGTTGAAGGAGCCATTTCCACTGTTTGTACACAGGATATACTGGCAGCAATTACCAGAAGTAATAGAATATTTTTCATAAAATAATCTTATTCATGTGAATTCTTGATAGTACTAAATGGTTTTTAATTCCCAAAATAAGAACCATTATCTTGTAGAACTTTTACAACGAATCCAATACCTTCATTAAAAAAAACAAGAACACTTTTATGCCCGTAACAAATAATGAAGTTGCTGAACAACTGCGCGAAATATATCAATTGATGCAGTTGGCCGGCGAAAATCGTTTTCGTGCCATTGCTTTCGACCGTGCCGCACAAACGATAGAATCTCTGAATGAAGATATCAATAATTATATTAAAAATGGCTCGCTGACTGATATCAAAGGAATTGGAGATTCTATTGCCGAAGATATCACTTCTTATGCTGAAACCGGTGAGATTGAAGTCTTAGAAAGCTTACGGGAACGAATTCCTGCCGGTGTAATAAAATGGCTGGATATCTCCGGGCTGGGGCCCAAAAATATTGCCAAAATTCATAAAGAGCTCGGGATTTCTGAGCTGGATGAACTCAAAGAAGCTTGCCAGGATGGCCGTGTGGCTTCACTCGATGGGCTTGGAAAAAAATCAGCAGAAAAAATTATTAAATCTATAGAATGGATGCAGCAATTTGACGAACGCTGCCGCCTCGATGAGGCCTTGGATATCGCTCGACCACTTTTCAATTTTTTAAAAGATAAAGAAGGAGTTGAGTCTATTGAAGTAGCCGGCTCGCTACGGCGATCCAAAGAAACAATCGGCGACGTTGATATCATAATTGGGGCTAATGAAAAATACATTACTGCCCTTTTCGATGCTTTTGTGGAACACGACTTAGTAGTAGAGATATTGGGACGGGGAGACACGAAAAGCTCTATCCGAACTAAAGAGGGACGACAGGTTGATCTCCGTATTGTCAAGCCGGAGCAGTACCCGGCAGCACTCATGTATTTTACGGGTAGCAAAGAGCACAATGTTGTACTGCGTCAGCGGGCGCGAGAACGTGGCCTTTCACTCAATGAGTATGGATTGTTCAAGCTCGACAACGAAGGTAATACCAATTTTGATAAACCGATTGACTACTCTTCGGAGGAGGATATCTATCAAAAACTGGACCTTCATTTCGTGCCTCCGGAACTGCGTGAAGACCGTGGTGAAATAGATTTTTTTGAATCTAATGAAACGATTGACCTTGTCGAAGAAGAAGATATTAGAGGAGTTATCCATGCCCACAGTACCTGGAGTGATGGCAAATTCTCGATCAAGGAGATGGCCGATGCATGTATTGAGCGCGGGTATGAATACCTTGGGCTCACCGACCACTCCCAGACAGCTGCTTATGCAGGAGGTCTATCTGTTAACGAAATAAAACAACAATGGAATAAGATCGACGAACTTAATAACCAATTTGAAGCTGATGGCGTTAATTTCCGGATCTTTAAAGGTATAGAATCTGATATTCTAAGTGACGGCAGTCTCGATTATGAGGATGAACTACTTGCCCGGTTCGATTTTGTTATTGCCAGTGTGCATAATGGGTTGGGGATGTCGCGCGAAAAAATGATGAATCGTTTCAAAAGTGCTATTACCAATCCCTATACCCGTATTGTGGGGCATCCTACCGGTCGTCTGCTGCTCCAACGCGATGGCAGCGACCTGGACATGAACGAACTTATTGAACTGGCAGTTGAACACAACACCGCTATAGAAATTAACGCCAGTCCATACCGGCTGGATCTTGATTGGCGCCACGGAAATAAGGCTAAAAGTGAAGGTCTGCTATCTTCTATCAACCCAGATGCCCACAGTATAAAAGGTATCGATGATATTCATTACGGCGTGCGTATTGCCCGAAAAGGCAAATTTGAAAAAGAGCGAATTCTCAATACAAAGAGTACCAAAGAGCTTGAAAAATGGTTTCAAACTAATTAATGCTATATAATATTTCACAAGAGATAGAGTTAAATAGTAAAGGACGATAACTAAATTATGTAGCCATGGATAAGATGAAACTATTAGTCGGTACGATTGTTGTACTTCTTGTGGCCAGCTTTGGAATACCCCAGAAGAGCCAAGCTCAAGAATCAAAAATGATTACATTAGCAGGCTATAAAATGAAGCCCAGTGTCCCCACCAGTGGCTCGGGCACTGCTACCGTTAAGCTTAAGGGAGATACGCTTTCCGTTCATGGTGACTTTGAAAATCTAACCAATCGTTTTTCTGGTGCTTACATCATGGTTGATATACGAGGGGAAGGCGGGAATCAACTGTTCAGGCTCAAAGCCGATCTTAACGACGAGCAGACAGGGGGAATGTTTAAAGAGAAGAAAAACCGCTTTGGCCTGTCGCCAGCCGAAAAAATGCTTCTCAAAAAAGGAAAACTATATATCACTATTAACACTTTCGAGCACCAAAACGGTGAGATTGGAAGTGATATTCCTAAAATGGGGAATTAGTTTGGCAAAGTATGAATATGGGATCGAAAGTTCTTACTGATCTACTCACCAAGAAATACATAATTGATATTTTTACACTTTATAAATTCTTGTGTATTGCTAATCCACCGTTATTTTAATAATTAATAGAATCATTAATTGACGCGACCTTTTCTCATCAAATTCTAAAAAAATTATGAAACGCTTAGTTATAACATTATTAGCATTTATCTGTATTAGTCCGTTCTTCACTGCCGAGGCTCAAACAACCTCCTCTGGCCATGCTGAATCCATGTTGGGTTTTGGACGAGCTGTAGATGTTGCCAATGGATCCGTATTTATTGGCGAACCGGCAAATGCCCATCAACCCGGGATTGTGTATATTTATAGCCGCTCCAATTCCGACTGGTCAGAACAGGTTCAACTCAAAGCCTCTGATGGATTCATCGGCGATAACTTTGGCGCAACTATAGCTGCTTCCGATAATCGAATTTTGATTGGGGCTCCTGAACAAAATGATGAACGTGGCGCTGCTTATGTATTTGAGAAAGGAAATGGCAGTAACTGGAAAGAGGTTGCTCGCATTGCACTCTCTGACACAACGGCCGGCGGTGGATTTGGTAACAGTATCGCCCTGCAAAATAACCACGCCTTTATTGGTGCCCCCGGCGAAAATGAAGATATGGGTGCTGTCTATGTATTCCAGAAAACAGGAGAAGGGGCATGGACACAGCAAGCACACATCACCAATCCTGATACTTCTAAAGGCGTTAGCTTCGGATCGGCGTTGTCAGTAGATGGGACGCGACTGCTAATTGGAGCTCCCAAAAAACAAGGCGGAGCTGTTTATGTATATAAAAGCAATGAATCTGGATCATGGGAAAAGGAATCTACGCTTACAACTGACCGCTTGGATAAGCGAGCTGCCTTTGGAGCAACCCTAGGCCTAAAAGGGAACCAAGCTTTTTTCGGAGCTCCACGCCAGGCAGGTGGTTCAGGTGCAGTTTATGTTTTCCGACGCGATAATGACTCCCAAGAATGGAATACTGACGGCAAGCTTGTGGCATACGACAGCGGTACTCGCTACCAGTTCGGATCTTCCCTTACTTTTGATGGACCAAATCTATTGGTTGGGGCTCCCGGTGCAGATAACCGGAAGGGTGCCCTTTACCAGTTTAAGCCCGCATCAGAAAACAATACGGAGTGGAGCAGCGTTTCTAAGATTGAAGGACCTGATCGTAACCAAGGTGATCAGTTTGCGGGCACCATTGCCGTTGACGGTGATGTCGCAGTTACTGGCTTAATTGGTGCTGATTACGGTGCCGGAAAAGCCGGAATACTCGAACGTACTGAAACAGGAGCATGGGTTGCACAAGCTACTGTACTCAGTAACACCAGTTCCATTCTTGACCCCGTCACAGGCGGTAAAGTAAAATGTGCCGATGGAAAAGCCTCCATTTTTGGATGTAACAACGTAGACCTTCTCGCCTTTCTTCCGATTAGTGAAATGGGCGGAGACCGAGGCGTTCGCCTCAACGATATCTGGGGCTGGACTGATTCCAAAACCGGGAAAGAATATGCTATTGTTGGTCGTATGGATGGAACATCATTTGTAGATATCAGCGACCCATCCAACCCGGTTTATGTCGGCAATTTGCCAAAACCGGAAAAATCTAATGCAAGCATTTGGCGCGATATTAAAGTGTATGACGATCATGCTTACGTAGTTGCGGATAATGCCGGGATGCATGGTATGCAAGTAGTTGACTTGACAGATCTTCGTGATTTTGAAGGTACTCCCCTCGCATTGAAAGAAGCTGCCCACTACGATGAGATTCACAGTGCACACAATGTGGTAATTAACAAAGACACAGGCTTTGCATACGTTGTTGGTAGCAGCGGCGGCGGCAAAACATGTGGTGGCGGCCTTCATATGGTAGATATCAATGACCCAACCAATCCAACATTCAAAGGATGCTTCGCTGATCCTTCAACAGGAAGAAGCGGAACCGGGTATTCCCATGATGCACAATGTGTAACCTATCATGGCCCCGACAAAGAGTATAAAGGTCATGAAATTTGCCTTGGCGCCAATGAAACTGCCATTAGCATCGCAGATGTTACGGATAAAGATAATCCCAAAGCACTTTCAACCGCTTCGTACCCTGATTATGCTTACGTACACCAGGGATGGCTCACAGAAGACCACCGGTACTTCTTCCAAAATGATGAGCTTGATGAACTTACCGGCAATGTAGATCGTACTCGTACACTTATTTGGGATGTAACGGATTTGGATGATCCGCAGTTCGTTCGTGAATACCTATTTGATAATGGTTCTTCTGATCACAACTTGTATATCAAAGACGGTATGATGTACCAGTCTAACTACGTAAGCGGCCTACAGGTTGTTGATATCAGCGATCCGGAAAACCCTGTAAAAACCGGCTTCTTCGATACAGAACCCTTCGGTGAAGATACTGCTGGCTTTGCTGGCACCTGGAGCAACTACCCTTATTTCGAAAGTGGTGTTGTTATTATGAGCAGTAGCCAAGAAGGACTTTTCATCTTAGATCCAAGTCCTTCTCAGACAACATCCACGTCTCGTTAAATAATGTTTGGGATGGTGCTACTTACGGCCCCATCCCTATATAATCCTATTACAAATAACTGAATAAGATTGATGTTTATGCGATGCCTAATGATCGCTTCATTACGTAATATTCTGCTTGGACTTTTGGCTATCTGTTGGTCAACATCACTTCTAGTGGCTCAGAATACTCATTCTGAGGGTGAACCGGGCCAACCACTAGCCCAACAGATATATGTCTGTAACCAGGGACAGGCAACACTCAGTGTTATTGATGTGAAGTCCAATAAGGTTGTCGATAAAATTGATCTCCAGAAGCTTGGCTTTTCGGCAAACGCAAAACCGCACCATACCATAGCCGAACCGGATGGGTCCCATTGGTATGTGACCCTGATTGGTGAAAATCGTGTTCTTAAATTTAATCGGGACAATAAACTGGTTGGGCAAACCGAGATAGAAGTTCCCGGCCTTCTCAGTTTACACCCGCGGCGAGACCTACTACTTGTCGGTCGATCGATGAGTGCCGTCAATCCTCCACAGAGTATTGGCCTTATTCGTCGTTCTGATATGTCGCTCATAAAAGAGGTCCCGACTTTCTTTAGGCGCCCTCACGCCATTGCCAGCTCTCCCAAGAATAACTGGGTTTATGTAGCAAGCCTGGCTGAAAATCAGATTTTTTCATATAACCTCGAAACTGATCAAACGAATCTGACAACCCTTGATGGACAGCAGACACATGTATTCGTTGATTTTACCATCTCTCCCGACGGTAATACAATGGTGGCAACGGGACAAATGACTGGACAAGCACTTATTTTTGACCTGAGTGATCCAACCTCACCAACTCTAGAAGATACTGTTGAAGCTGGTGCTCAACCCTGGCACCCGGTTTTTTCACCTGATGGCCAGTTTGTCTATTTTGGCAATAAAGAAGATCATACTGTTACAGCAGTGGATATGGAGGCACGCAGAGTAGCCACAATTATTGAAGGTAATGGTATTGCACAGCCGCATGGAAGCGCACTTTCTGCAGATGGACATTACCTGTATATCTCAAATAACAATCGAAAAGGGACATACCAGCCAAGCCACTCCTCCTCTACTTCTGATCTGCCCGGAACTATTACTGTAATCAATACCAAAACTTACGAAATTGAAAAGGTAATCGAAGTGGGAACCTACGCAACGGGTATTGGCACAAACGCACGGCACTAGTACGGAGTAGACACCAGACATTAGTCTCTCGGCTTATTTCCCGCAATAGTTTCTAATTTATTCCAAGAAAATGCCATATCGAACGTTCAGCGATCTACTTCTCTTCTCCATCATACTTATTTTAATATCCGGCTGTAGCGGCACTCGTTCCACAAGCCAACAAAATGGAGGTCCCGGTCAGACAGTTACAGCGTTTCATCGGGTTGTAACTCCCTTCCCCGTTTATGACAGTAATGGGGAGCTAGTCGACCAACCATTTCTGGGCGGCTTTAATAACCCACGCCCCCAGTTTGTTGATATTGATGGGGATAATGATCCCGACCTATTTGTCCAGGAAAGCTCGAATAAACTTATGTATTTCGAAAATTCCTCTTCTAAATCATCATTCCCCCTTAGTTGGCAAACTGACAAATTCCGCAATCTTGATATCGGGGAATGGTTTCGTTTTGCCGATATGGATCAAGATGGAGATATGGACCTGCTTGCCGAACAACCTTACAGCTACATCCGGTATTATCGCAATGATGGATCAACAGAACAACCCGACTTTACCCTTGCAGCTGACACACTCAAAAATGCAAATGGGAAGCCCCTTTTCTCCGATCGTCAAAATATTCCTAATATAACGGATATTGATTGTGACGGATATCTTGATCTCTTTATCGGTCGGCTGGATGGCACTGTTATGCGCTATGAATCAATCGGTCTAGACAATAAAGGTATCCCCCAATTTGAGCTTGTCAGCAAACGTTTTGAAGGCATCGAGATTGTCAAACAGATCGGTACTATGCATGGAGCAAATACACTTACCTTCATCGATATCGATGGGGACAACGATCAGGATCTCTTTTGGGGAGATTTCTTTGAACCGAGCCTGCTTCTTGTAGAAAATACGGGCTCGTGTAATAATCCTGTACTGCAGGGAGAGCCGCAACCCTTTCCTTCCTCAAATCCCGTACAATCAAGCGGCTACAATGCCCCTACCTTTACCGATTGGGGACAAGATGGAGACCTTGATCTATTTATCGGTGTTTTGGGCGGTGCTTATAATGCGAACCAAACCTTATCGGATAATTTCCACTTTTATGAGCAAAAAGATAACAACTCATTTAAACGACAATCCAAGCGCTTTTTGAACACTATCGATATCGGGAATGAAAGCATGCCTGCCATAGGTGATATCGACGGGGATGGGGATGACGACTTGCTTCTTGCCAATAAAATTGACCCGGGGAACCGTAACACCTCAGTTGTTTATCAGTTTGAAAATAAAAAAGAAGATGGAAAAACATCTTTATACCAACAAGAAACATTAACACTCCCAAATGCTTATCACTACGCGCCTGCTCTTGGTGACCTCAACGGTGATGGGCGAGATGATCTTTTGCTCGGCACCTGGAAAGGGCGTATCGCTTATTATCAAAACACAATGGAAGGATTTCAATTAGTAGAGGAATCGTTGGTAGAGCTAGAGCGCGGAAGTAACAGTGCTCCAGTACTGAGCGACCTCGATGGGGATGGAGATTTAGATCTGTTGGCAGGAAACTCGGGCGGCGGTGTTTATTATTATGAAAACAAGGGCACCCCAACTGAGCCAGCATTTGTACTTAAGAAAGGAGCATTTGCTAATGTTGAAACTAAGCATCGCAGTACCCCGGAACTGCATGATATTGACGGTGACGGCGATTTAGATCTCTTTTTGGGAAGCAAAATTGAAGGACTACTCTTTTACCGGAATACGGGATCGAGCCAGCAACCAATCTTTACTGCAGAAGACCTGCCCCTACCTCTTGAAGCCCCCCGTCTCGCAGCCCCACGTTTCGGTGACCTGGACGGAGACGGTAATACTGATTTCTGGTCTGGTGGAAATGGGGGTGGTCTGATCTATTATCAAAGAACCAATCATAAATAACACGCTTTAATAAACAGAACGTACGTCTACCGGCGTCAAATAGTTCGACTGAAAATTCTTCCTAAGGGAGTAATGTTCAAAATATTTGGTCCCGAGATAATTCGACATCCCAAAATGGAATGATTGATTTTGTAAATCAGGTTATACATCCTACTTTCAGAAAAATAAAAATTTAACGCTGATAACTTATCGCTATGAAAATTGTAATGTCTCCGGCTAAGTCACTGGATTATGATTCTGAACTCCCTACTGATAAAGCTACACAACCACGCTTTTTAGACGAAGCAGAAATATTAAATAATAAACTGGCCCAGATGTCAAAAGATGAGCTCAAAGAGCTTATGGATATCAGCCAGAACCTAGCCGACCTGAACTACGAGCGCTATCAAAAGTTTTCTACACCTTTTACCAAAGAGAATGCGCGTCCCTGTATCTACGCCTTTAACGGTTCTGCTTTCAAAGAGCTCGATGCTCATAGCATAGAGAACATCGATACCATGCAAAACAGCTTGCGTATCCTTTCCGGGATGTACGGTACTCTGCGCCCCCTCGACTTAATGCAACCTTATCGTTTAGAGATGGGCACCAAGATGCAGGTAAACGGTCACGACCGTCTTTATGATTTCTGGGACGATAGTCTAACCGAAGCGTTAAATGATGAGCTTGAAGATGATGAACTGTTTGTGAATCTGGCCAGTAAAGAGTACTTCAAGGCCCTGCAACCAGACGATATAAAAGTGGATGTAATCACCCCCAAATTCAAAGATTTTAAAAACGGAACTTTGAAGACTATTGGTTTCTATTCCAAGAAAAACCGGGGAACAATGGCTCGTTACCTCATCAAAAATGACGTAAGCACCTACGATGGCCTGCTAGGTTTTAACGGCAATGATTATAGTTACAGCGAAGAACATACCGAAGACAAAACCGAACCTGTCTTTATTCGATAATAGATCAAGTACGGACGTATTGCGATACGTCCGTACTACCATTTTTTCCAAAAGTCATAGGTTTAAGGCTGGGAAGTTATAGGTTGTATGTATCATCGTCCGTTGATCGTCAAATTATTTCAATTCCTATAAGGTGCTATTAAAAGGGGTATCTTCAGATTGATGATGGCGTTGTAGTTGGATTTCAATTCCTATAAGGTGCTATTAAAAGAAGGCTAAAGATGCAACACGGGATGGGAATGCTGGATTTCAATTCCTATAAGGTGCTATTAAAAGTTTTCTGGCTTTTTTTGATACATAGTATTTAATAGATTTCAATTCCTATAAGGTGCTATTAAAAGCCGTGGTAGAACCACGGTTTATAGTGCCTATATTGTGACTTTGAATCCTAAAAATCAATATTTTATCGTCTACTCTTATTTTTGCAAATACCCTATACCCATGACGACCCATTATTTTACCGCCTGAATGATGTAAACAGGGATTTCAATCTCATTAGGGCATTCACCAAAAATATTTAGTTGTATAAGAGATAGGCCGACGACAAAAAGCCAATCAAATAAAGTTATCTGTGCTGTGCTTTTCAATCCCCAGTACTTCTCGATTTCTCCAGCGCTTGCTGCCCACCCGGTAAATAATAATCGAATCTTCGTCTTCATCCATTAAATCCCGGGCCCGGTCTTTCAATTCTGCAAGCTGGGCATCGGTCAGCTCCCCTTCAAAAACTGAGTTTTGAACATGATTCAAATACTCTCGCATAATTTTTAGCATTTTCTGCACCCTATCTACATTTACGTCATAAACAAGTATATAATACATGGATATAATTTATTGAATTTCATGGTTACTCCTATCCTACCACCAGGCTTTGAACGGTTCGTATGGCTCGGCGCCGGTCAGGTGTTTGACTAATTTGTAGCACTCCATCCGAATAAGTCGGCGGTATGAGACTTTCCGGTCTAGCTTGCGGTGCATGATAGTAGTCTGTAATTTTTCTTCGAAGGTTTTTACAAACGTTTTTCGTCCCTTTTCGGACAGGTGACAAAAGTTAAGAGATTCATCAAAATCGGTGTGCTGTATGCGGCGCTGATTAAGACAGGTAAAAATAACGCGATCGGCTAGCAGCGGTTTAAAGATTTCGGCCAAATCAAGGGCCAGTGAATAACGGCGGTCGCCGGGTTCATGAAGGTACGAAACGAGCGGTGAGAGTTGTGTCCGATAAATTTCAGTCAGGCAGGTGGTATACACCATCGAATTGCCAAACGATATTAAGGCATTTACGGCATTATCCGGCGGCTGTCGCACGCGTTTTTCAAAATCATATTTATCACCCAGTATCGTTGGAAATGCCTGGTAATATGCCTGCCGAATATTTCCTTCCATCCCCATAAGCTCACTGATATCTTTAGCCAACGGTACTTTTTCGAGTATCTCTTCAACCTTTTCTATCGACTCACTTACATTACCGGCCCGGCCATCATAATATTTAAGATTACGTAACATATTGTAGGCAGCTCCCTGTACCAGCTGCAGAGCTATACGCATTCGCTTTTTATGCTTTTTGTAGTGATCAACCTGGTCGACTAACAAAAATCCGCTCAACAAATATTCCCGCGGGTAGTAACTGCCATTGTAATGACCGTAGTAATTAAAAAGATGCGCAGGAATATTATTTTTGGTCAAGAATTGAAGCATCCGGGCATTAAAATTAATCTCACTGAATATCATCAGCGAATCCACATCATCAACGGGAATAACCCGTTTGTTGGGCGAATCAAACTCCTTTTTAAATTCTCCGGCTTTGGTGATCAACTCCCACTCTGTCGGAGCCTCCTTCGTCTGTCCGGCTTCTTCCATCAGTTCTTCCTCTTCATCATACGGCAAAAAGAAGATTGTATTCTGCTTGCGCATCAACTTGCCGGATGAAAAAATGTAATAGGGTCTTTTCATTGATTATGGAATTGATGAATTGTTGAATTATTAATTTGATGATTTGATAAATTATTGATTTAATTCTTGAGGCGTTTTCCAACTGTTTTTCGAAATGCTGCCATTATAGCGAGTATTTCTTTTGCTTCGCTAACAAGAGTCTCAATTTGATTCTTTCTTTTTAATCCAGATTCCATTACAAGCTTAAGCCAAAATAGAACTTCATCCGCCTCTTCAACGACAATACATAACTTTGCATAAAAAGCACGATCTGAACGTGCCCGACAAGCTGCCCTATAGTTTGCTCCTACGGATGTGCCACATCGCAACAGTTGGTGCCCAATAACTTTCGCCTCTTCCGTTTTGGGTAATGTTTTATTTAGCTTTATGATAGCTAAAGCTAACTTTTTAGTTCTTTCCTTAAGCCTGTCAACGCTATCAAAATCAATAGTTTTATTCATTTTGCGCCCTCTTCATTTTCCGTTTTAGGCATTACTTACATTCAATAACTCGATGATTCAACAATTCAATAATTCCTAGCTGTAGCACAATTCATTGTACGAGCAGTATTTACAGATATCCCATTCTACGGTTTTCGGTGGTTTTTCCCGGTTTTTAATCTTCCGAATATTGGGGATGATCTTCTGCTCAAGGGTCTTCCGGTCCGTATCAGATAAAATTACCGTTTTTGTTTTCCGCATTTTCGGATAGTTCAGCTCCCCTATATATCCCCTTTTGCTGGGTTGATCGGTGAATTCCTCGCCAGAAGATTCGTCTGCCATATCCAACCCCTTCTGCTCCAGATACCACATATAATATTTGAGCTGCCATTCGTGGGCCTGCTCCATACTGCTGGATTTTTTGACCTCGTGGATCACCTTTTTATCGTGATCGATCCAGTCTACTTTGATAACGCCATCTACACTCACCTCTTTCTTTTTGCGCTTGTAGCTGGTCTTGTGGATATGCCGCCCCATTCGCACGGCATCACTGTCGTGCTCGCACTGTATGTTATGCGTAAAGAACCACAGCTTGCGGGCACAAATAAAGTAGTAAGCTATTTCGGTGCCGGTGATTGGTTTCTCTTCGGTATCCATAATTTTGTATAGAATCCTCGAAGGTTTCTAAAACCTTCGAGGATTTAAGAGTTTTAATTATTCTTCAAATAATGATACCATATTCCCCGGATCTAAATTCTGATGTATCTGTTCAAAAGCTTCTTGCCCTCCGAACCATGCTATCCCTTCTGCCTTGTTTATATTGGTACTCCTGTCCACCACATACGCATGCCAACTGCTATGCGGCCAATCATTAATATCTTCTACAAAACCGTGATGTACCGGGTTATTATGGATATAAATTATTAAACGGCTAAAATACTGATCAGAGGATACTTTTTTACGGCGAAAGTTGGGAATAAAGAGACTGCCTTTGCGATCGTATTTTTTGTTATAAGCTTTGGTATAAGCGTTAAAAAGATTGCTAAATTGTTGGGGTATTACTTTTTTCAAACCCCCAAGGTTTCTGAAACCTTGGAGGTTTAAATGATCATCCTTTTTATCTCGTAAAAACTCGAATACCTCTTTTTCTTCTCTCACTCTTACCATCAGATGCAGGTGGTTGGGCATCAGGCAATAAGCAAACGTTTCGATCACTGGATGAACATGATAGGCATACTTCTCAAGAAAGTAGCGGTAGTTCTCCTCTTCCCGGAATAGGTTTTCATCGCCATTCGCATGCGTCCAAATATGATACATTTGGCCCGCTTCGAATGGAATCTTCTTCTTTGCCATTTGTACTCTCTTTTTGGGTGTTAAATCCTCCAAAGTTTACAAATCCCTGGAGGATGATAACCTATCAACTGGCCCCAACCGAGGTTTGGTTTTCGTAATCGAAGGATTGAAAAATTGCTCAGTTCGATAAAAATGAAACAGCCTCCTCTACCGATTCAACAGTATGATATTCTGCGCTACTATCACCATTCATTTTGTTAATATTTTTAACCAATCCTTCTAAAGTCTCTAAATAATCACCCTTTATTGGACTAGCACTTGGGGCTGGACTTCTATTTGTAGAAGTCGTGATTGCTCCTTCAAACCCCATAATATGAGGAAATTGCTGACTACTGTTTGCCCCCGGTTGATTCATTAAAGTATAACTCAAAGCATCAACAACGGCTTTTTTTCTTTTCGCCTGTTCTTCTTCATCAATCTCATATTTGTCTGCCGCATCATTAAAACCAAGTCCAGCTAAATCTACATTAATAACTATCGCAAAATCGGCACTTGTAGCAGGCCTTGTGAAGATATTTTGGCCTTCTCCAGCAGTAGATTCCCTCGATTTAATGCCTGTTCTTTTTGAAACATATTTTGCATGAAAATAATGTCCGGTTGCATTCTTTCGTGGAATCCCCGTCATAAAACCGGTTTGTACTCTGCTTGTTCGAGCTACAGCCACCCTAGCACTAAAAACTTCCTTATCATCCTCATCATGGGGTGCAACCTCTGTAATCAATAGTCCATGTGCATCAGTTACAGCACATTCAGAAGCCACTAATCCATAAAGAGATTGCTCTAAGAAATCTTTATCTACATCGCTTTTTTTCTCCCACTCTTTAGCCTCCGGAATTTTGTCAATAACCCATTCGTGCTTTGCCAATTCTGCTTTAAGTCGATTGGGGTTAGGATTTTTTCGAGCATTATTTTCACTTAATGATAAATCTCTATCCTGAGCAATCGCACACAGATGCTTTACGTGCCAATACTTTAACATATCACCGGAAATAACCGGAACAGTATATAGTTCTCCATCATCTACAATTGTCGCTGTTCTTGGTTGTGTAGCATTTCCCTCTGTACCCTCATTGTTCAGACTCGCTAAATTAATACTAAGGCGCCCAACCAATGTTAAGTTTTTTACATTTTGAATATCCATAACTTCCTCTTGTTAGTTTATAAATTGAATTAATTTAGGCTTCTTTATTTTCTTCTTTACTTGTTTGGGAACTCAATGAAAACGCCAATAACAATTGAGCAATTAACCTTGGAGAAAAACGAGTATCTTCTGCCAATTCGATTAGCCTTTCTAAAGAACCTTCGTAAGGCAGCGACATGTATTGCATTCCATCCTCTGAACTCTGGGCTGAAGCCAATTTATTAGAACCCCGCTCTATAGCTATCTCCGTGATGGCCTCAACAAAATCGTCAGAACTCTGTATTTCGCGCAACTTTCTGATTACCTGATAATTCGGAGGATCCTTCTTTCCATTTCCGCTATATACTTTCTGGATGGTATCCTGTCTCAGAAGTTGAACAAATCGCTGAATATCTTCCGATTTAAATTCCTCTAACAACTCTTGGTATTTTGTTGAATGTGCCATGATTTCCTCAAAGAATGTTTGATTAAGTAGATTAATGTAGTTCCCCCCTAAGCCAACAGCGTCTAAATACTGCAAGTAGCCTTCTGCCGCCGATTGTGGATTAGATGCTTCAAACCCATTCATTATTGTACTAACTGCTTTTCGATCGATGGATGGATTGCTTCCGAGTCGCGGTGTTTTCGCATGTCTCCAATTAAACAATAGCTTTTGTAATCGTTCTACTGATTCGATACTATATTTATGGGATGGAACCATTAGTTTCCATGTTCCCGCTGGCGACGCACTATTGCCCAGCTCTACAAATTTGCTCCCTGTAACCCCCTTTAGTTGCTGAGTCTCTCCAACTTTTGCTACAAAGTCAGCTGAATGTTCAAGTAATAATTTTACGAACCGCAGATAATTGTTATAGGAAAAGAAAAATCCTTCACCATAACTGTATCGTTTTCGATTTTCCTTAGCTATTGTTCGTATTACTTCTACCCTCATCCCTAATGGTATGGGCACAGCAAAGCCTGTGGGATTCTCACCTAAAGCAGCAAAACACAAGCCAGCCGCTGCTAAACAAGTTAAACGACTTAATGGTCGACTAACTGTCTTCGACATTGATCCAGTACCAAGACTATAACTATTTTTTGAATTTGCACCCCTAGAAGACTGAGGAGACACTATACTATTGAAAGTAACTGACCCTTCTTCAAAATCATCTTTTAGTAACTCGATCCCTCTCTCCCGACAAGCATTAATACATAAATTGAACCACTCTGGGCTTCCAAGCTTATTGATTACTCCATAGAGCCGCCTGTCAGGTTTCATTATCTCTCGATGTTTACCATCTATTTCAACTTGAATAGTAGGTTTTTCAGAGGTATCAACCACTACACCTTTGTGCTCAATTTTGGTCTCTTTATCCCAGCCTTTCGCTATTTTTGTCACTCCGTCTTCCAAACTACTTTTCCAAGATGCCGCCAGACTGTATTTCAGCCACTGTAAATCGGGAGTAGAACGTAACTCTTTGACATAATGGATTTGGTATCCTTGCTGAGTCCACTTGATGATGGGGGTATTTGGTGTATCGTAATAGGAGTCGGCCAAGGCTGCAAAACCTATTGCCGCTAAGGTATCATAATATCCGTCGTCAACTACAGGTAAATCGGCTATTTCCCATTCCAAGTCTTCCTTTTCCTGCGTTTCATACGTTTTTTCAAAAGGACTCATAGTTACTCTCCAAATTTGTAATGAACGTGATCACCACTAGCACCAAGCATGGTCAAGGCAACTCCCATTTCAACATCTTCCCGCGGCTTCCAATTGCTCCCCTCAAAATTGGATACCTTTTCCCAAGTCGCATTATCTTTAAAATCACTTCCCGAAAAGGTAACAGTGGCCTCAGGTAGATCGGCCTCTTCGTCTAGGTTTTCTAACACAAAAAAACTTCCTTGTTTGCCATAAGAATATACCCCAGTAAGCAATGGCTGAATTATCTCCTTCATCTCTGATTCGAAGTATAAATCCACACCACCATCGAAATACAAAAACTCTCTAAATACTACTGTTGAATTGAAATAATCCGGTGTATAATCATCAGGTATACTATCAGATCTTGGAGGTTCCCAATGTTTAACCAAGTGAGTATTCACGACACCTTCGCCCCAGGGATGTGGAATGATTCTGGCTTTCCGTAATTTTTTTGCCAATTCGTACGGATCTTTCCCTTTCCTAATTCCACTTATTATTAAAGCTACCTTTGCCGCGTATGGCGTGGGACAAAAATAAGTCTGTGCCATTTTAGTAGTAGCTTGCTCACGCCTGAAGCTAAAACAGGTTGTGGCTCTATATCGGGCTCTAATCATTCTACAATATTCCCCATTGATTTATTTGTTGATGTTTTCTGCTCTTCTCTTTTAATACTCACTAACTCTGTAGCATTTTGATCTGCCTTTCTCAAGATATAGCAAAACATAAAATATAAACTTAAATCATCCTCTGGCCTTAGTTGTAAAGCCTGATTCCTAAAATTTTTATAGACATTTTCTGTTTCGGACTTTTTCAACCTGATGGGATCAAGTATTGAACTATTCCATTCATCTTCTATCCAATCATTGCGTACCGCCATGCCATCTAAATACTCTAAAAAACCTATTTCGTAAGGTTGAATATCTTTTTTATTTAGGTTATCACTGTACCCATGATGGTCGGCAATGGCCCAAAAAACTGGCTTGGTGAGTTTTGGACTTTTAGGGTCTTCACCAAACCTTTTTAACAAATAATCCAGAACCATCCATGCGCCAATCCAAGCATGTTTGGGAGGCTTTCTTATTCTATCAAATTCTCCATCTTTCTTTGTATGTGCCATTGGGTCGCTATCTGATGCAACCTGATGTGCCTGTTGCCATTTCAGAGTTAGCTTTCCCAAATCATGCGCCCATATCAAAAACCGAGCGATAAAATCAGCATTTTGTTTGGTCCCAATCCACGGATGATCAGCAAGATGATCTATCATCCAGGAAGCAGTAGAAAGTTTTAGATATAATCGATTTACATGCTCTTCATAGGTTTCATTATCATAGTCATATCTTGTAACAGTATCCCTGTTCTTATCCAAGAATTTTTCAGCTCCTCCCAATTGATCAAAAGTAAATCCCAACTCTTTTCGGTAGCCCACAAACTCGGGATCAAATAATATGAAATCTGCTTTTTCAATATGATCGGTAGGAACTACCTCTCCGAGCTCTGAATTATAAACTCCATATTTTGACGGTTTCTCAAGAGCTGCTTTGTAGAAAAAGCCTTCTTTGTAATAAAACTTTGACCTCGAAACACTTATAAAATGATATGTCTGACTAAGATCTGTACCGATAGCCACGTTTTTGTTATCAATAGACCGAATCATATCCCGATAAGCAGAATAATCTCGCTGAGATCTGAGCTTATCTACTTCTCTTACATTCCTCTGTTTAAATTTCTCCACCTGTTCTTTATCAAAAGACTCGGATAAATTGATGATCTCTTGTTCGGTATTTTCATCCAACAGCTCCTTGCCTTCAAGATATTGTTCAAGGTCTTCAATCAATTCTTCCTGGCTCCGATACGGACCGGCATTTTCAATAGCATGCCAAATAATTTTGCTCTCCTCTCCTTCGTAACGAGCACTACGTCCGGCCCGCTGTATGAATGACGAGGGCGGACACAAATCTGTATGCATTACATCACAAGTAATATCAATGCCCGCCTCTACTACCTGAGTTGCTACAAGGATTCCACTTTCATTGGTATCCTCACTGAAAATATTCTGGACTCTTTCTTCAATCTCCTTGCGATCCTGGGCAAGCAGTTCGGAATGGAGCAAATAAACAGGCAGATCTACCTGTTTCCTAAGCACCTGTGCTGTTTCTTTGGCAGAATTAATATCATTTTTGATAATGATAGTGCGTTGACCTAATTCAATACTTTCAACATTCTCAAACCCATTCCCTTCAACCAGTTCTTTTCTATTAAGAAATGGGCGACCTGCCTCAATTACTTCAACACCATATTCTTTACCTATATCAGTTGTAGCCAAAAATTCTTCCAAGAATTCAAGCATAAAGTCGCTAAGAGTAGCAGTAAGAACCACGCAGTTTTTCTTAGCCTGCTGCAGAGCAAACAAAGCCGTTGTCCAACTTCTCTCCGGTTCAAAAAGATGAAATTCATCAAAAATAAGGTGGCTATTGTCAACAACTGCAGGCAAAATGTTACCTTGCCTAAGCGACACACCAATCGGTATTCCCAAAAAGGAACTTAGTGTTTGATCCAGCGTTGTATATACCAATCCATAGGGATCTACAGGATCGTTTCCGGGATCTAAAAATGGGTGATTTCTTTCTTGCCCATGATGAGCGACACACGTATGTAGATTAAAATCATTCGTAGCCTCAGTTAATGAATCAACTAATACACGAAGCGGTAGAGAATAAATATGATGTCCATTTCCTAAAGCAGCATTCACAGCAAAGGTCTTACCCCAACCTGTAGGAGCTTTCAATATGACATGCTTTCCTGATCGAAAGGCATTAAAGACTTTGTCTTGTTTTGCCCGCCCAGAAGGGAAGCCAGCTTTATTTAGTGCTTTCTCAAATGTTTGATGCATAAGTATTCTCTCACTTTAAACATCCAAATCCACTACCCGTCATCTCACCTATTCCCACATTCCAAGCAAATTGCACCGCTTTGGGCGTACCAGCCACGATAACCGGGCAAATACTTGTTTTGAGCCTAATATCATCTTTAATTCGGATCAGCTTTGTATGAGCATTATTATAACTTCTATCAAATCCAACGATTACTTCAGAATCACCATTAGAAAAGCCAGCTTCTTTTAATTTACTTCGCAGTGTCCGTGTTAAGCTGGCGTCTGCTTTCTCATCTTCGAACGTCAAATGCTTTCGGCTCTTATCATCCCTGTTTATTCTTGTAAGCACAGGACTATCAACTTCAAATCGGAACACGGACCCGAAATTAGGTGTAACCTTAACTGACTTTTTATAAACTTTCATCCCTCGAATTACAGAACTATCATCTTTGATCCCATCTCTCAAAGCTTGAATAATATCTTCATTCCAGCATTTTATATACCAATCTGCACCTTTTGAAAAAGTGATATGGTCTTTGTCAACCTGTTTAAAATCCCCCCTCAACCACGAAAAAGAATACAGCGATATTTTATCATGCAGGTTATTTTGGCCCAGCCACTTATGAAGAACCCCGGTAAGCTGGTGCTGATAGTTGAATGGGACAGGGTCGGTATTAGGAGTGAGCTTCAGATGTAGTCTCATAACATTCTTGATGCCTCTGTTGATTTGAATCTATCCTGTAAAGCTAATGCTTATTTTTAGCAATTAATGTATTCTATCTTTCTATTACAAATCGTAAGCTTGGATGTATTAACTTCAATTTTAAGATAACGGTCCCACTGACACCATACTGTCACCCCATTTTCAAACTCACTTTTTATTATCTAACTGAGTTAAAATATTTATAAAGAAGGGGATCGGTTGATTAGTTATTGGTATCTTGATTTTAGTCCCCTAAGATGCTAGTAAAAGGGTTCTTATCTTGTACGGACTTTAATTCCTAGAAGGTGCTATTAAAAGCGGTACCATCACCATTATCGGTGAATGACAAAAAGCCATTTCAATTCCTCTAAGGTGCTATTAAAAGTAGGCGTGTATCCGTTTGACCAATCACACTTTGACGAATTTCAATTCCTCTAAGGTGCTATTAAAAGGAGATTGAAGAGTCTTCTGGCAAGTTAATAGCTAAATTTCAATTCCTCTAAGGTGCTATTAAAAGAAAAAGCTATCACCAACCTACTAGAACGTATACAAGAATTTCAATTCCTCTAAGGTGCTATTAAAAGCCCACCACTAAGAAGTAGGGTAATACCTTTCTGAAATTTCAATTCCTCTAAGGTGCTATTAAAAGAGCTTAGGACATAACGGAAATGACCCCGATATCTTATTTCAATTCCTCTAAGGTGCTATTAAAAGTATTTTCAATCGCTTCCTGGGCATCAGGAGTAAACTCATTTCAATTCCTCTAAGGTGCTATTAAAAGGTACTTGCCAGCCGTAGGAATACCCTGTACATATTGATTTCAATTCCTCTAAGGTGCTATTAAAAGCTGGCTAAGCGATTCCCGGAGAAAGCCGAAGAGCTATTTCAATTCCTCTAAGGTGCTATTAAAAGTGACTTGACAGGCTTCTTTACATCGTTTGAATACACATTTCAATTCCTCTAAGGTGCTATTAAAAGGAGCGCAGGGTGACTCTACGAATCAAGAAACACGAATTTCAATTCCTCTAAGGTGCTATTAAAAGTATTTTCTTTGTGAGGCAAAACAAGTTAATGGCAAAATTTCAATTCCTCTAAGGTGCTATTAAAAGCGTTGTATTTGCTGGACAAGTTGCCAGCTATACGGAATTTCAATTCCTCTAAGGTGCTATTAAAAGATATTCGCTTGCTTCATCTGTCTTTCCCATTACTGATTTCAATTCCTCTAAGGTGCTATTAAAAGGTATTCTTGTTGTATATTATGAAAAGCCTGATAATAATTTCAATTCCTCTAAGGTGCTATTAAAAGCCGTGGCAAAATGGGCCACTGCAGTTCATATATTCCTATTTTATGCCCATAAAAGCAATAAAAAATCGTCGGCATGGAGTACTGTAATGTTCCAGGGAGGCCGACGACTACTAAAATTGGGCTTTAAAACAGTTCAACGCCCACTTTATTTTAAAAAAGAGCAGGATCTATGTTAGTTCTGTATATAAAGAAGGGGCGACGATTTCTTTCAGCAATATTCCACTCTTGAATACAGCAATGCCATTTCTAAAAGAAAAGCCCCGAATGTAAACAATCCTCAGTCGGGGCGTTAAGATCTCCTATAATTTACCGCTTTACCACATCGTGTCCCAAGGGTAACTGATCCACAGCATCCAGTGCTGGAGTAGGATCACCCATGATGTAGAAATGGATACCGGGCACGCCCTTTTCAAGCAGTTCGGTGCACTGTTGTGCAGCCCACTCAACACCAATCTCTCGTGCATTTTCGGGGTCTGCCTGCACTTCGTCAGACAACGCTTCAGGGATATTCAAATGAAAAAATTTGGGCAAAAAGTTAAGATGTCGCTCCCGGGTGAGTACTTTTAAACCGGGAACAATAGGACATTTGATTCCTGCGCTCCGACATTTATCTACAAACCGGAAGTAGGCCTCATTGTCAAAGAACATCTGGGTAACAATATAGTCACCGCCCGCATCGACTTTCTTCTTGAGCATCTCTATGTCAAAATCGAGATTGGGTGCTTCAAAATGCTTCTCCGGATAGCCTGCCACACCCACACAGAAGTTCGTTTCGTGCGCATTAACGATATCTTCAAGGTATTTCCCCCGATTCATATCCTTGATCTGGTTGACCAAATCAATAGCATATTTATTAAAGGTCCCATTTTTAAGACGGGGTGTAGCATTCTCTTGGGCATCTCCTCGAATAGCCAGCACGTTATCGATTCCCAGGAAGTTTAGCTCTATTAACGCATCTTCCGTTTCCTCTCTGGTAAAACCTTCGCAAATAAGGTGCGGTACTGGATCAACATCATATTTATGCTTTATAGCAGCACAAAGGCCGATTGTACCCGGACGCTTGCGCTTGATATGCCGCTTAATAGTACCATCACCAAGCTCCTCGTAGTACGACTCTGCTGCGTGATAGGTCACATCAATAAAGGGCGGATTATATTTCATCACTTTGTCAAGCGATTCAAAGACCTTTTTCACCGATCCCCCTCTTTTAGGTGGAATGATTTCAAAAGAAATCAAAGGTTCATCCGCTCGATCGTAATGTTCTATAACTTTCATTTACTGTAGTATTATTTGTAACTTGGGGTCCAAAAATTTTTCTGCTAGCTACGCAATTCTAGTAATATATCCTCTAGAATGGTAAAACAGTGTTAAGGTAATCACTTCGTAGCTTAGTTGAAAAGTTTTTGTGCAACCAAAAGTACCTTATAACCTATTACCTGAGCATTACAAAAACATGAAATTTGATCACATTAAAGATCTGTTACAAGATCGTATTTTAATTCTGGATGGTGCCATGGGCACGATGATCCAGAATCACAACCTTTCCGAAAACGATTATCGAGGCGAACGATTTAAGGATTTTGAGGACGCTGAACTAAAAGGCAATAACGACCTTTTAAGCCTAACCCAACCTGAGATCATTAAAGATATCCACAGTCAATTCCTGGCTGCCGGCTCTGATATCATTGAAACCAATACCTTTAACAGCACTTCCATTTCACAGGCCGACTATAACATGGAAGACCTGGCCTATGAACTTAATGTAGCGGCAGCACAAAATGCTCGCGAAGTTGCTGATAAATTTACGGAGCAAAACCCGAGCAAGCCCCGTTTTGTGGCCGGTGCCATTGGACCTACCAATAAAACCCTTTCTCTTTCACCTGATGTGGAAGATCCCGGCTACCGTGACATCACCTTTGATCAGCTTAAAGAGGCCTATACCGAACAGATCCATGGCTTAGTTGACGGTGGGGCAGATATTCTGCTGGTCGAAACGATATTCGATACACTTAATGCCAAGGCTGCTATTTATGCCATCCATAAATACAACGAAGAAACGGGCAAAGAGTTGCCGGTAATGATCTCCGGTACTATTGTAGATCAAAGCGGACGTACCCTGTCGGGACAAACGACCGAAGCATTCTGGATTTCGGTATCACATACAAAAAACCTAATCAGTGTTGGCTTAAACTGCTCGTTGGGATCTAAGCAGATGCGACCCTATATCGAAGAGCTCGCCAATGTCGCTACCTGCCATACCAGTCTCTATCCCAATGCCGGCTTGCCCGATGAGATGGGCGAATACAATGAGAGCCCGGAATTTATGGCCGATCAGCTGCGCGACTATGCTGAATCGAATTTTGTAAACTTGGTTGGCGGTTGCTGTGGTACAACGCCCGAACATATTGAAGCAATTGCCGAAGCGGCAAAAGAATGTTCTCCGCGCGAGATCCCGGACCAAGAACCCTATCTGCGACTCAGCGGACTGGAGCCGCTGGTTGTTCGTCCCGATACTAACTTTGTGAATATCGGAGAACGTACCAATGTAATGGGATCACGCAAATTTAAGCGCCTTATTAAAAATGAGGAACATGAAGAAGCACTCTCTGTTGCACGCCAACAGGTAGAAAACGGGGCCCAGATCATCGACATCAACATGGATGAAGGTATGCTGGAATCTGAGGAAGTAATGGTAGATTTCTTGCAGCTTCTGGCCGCAGAACCTGATATTTCTCGCGTACCGGTTATGATTGACTCTTCAAAATGGTCGGTACTGAAAGCAGGGCTTAAAACCACGCAGGGCAAATGTGTGGTAAACTCTATCAGTCTTAAAGAAGGTGAAGAAGAGTTTAAAGAGCATGCCCGTGAAATCCTTAACTTTGGCGGTGCTGTAGTGGTCATGGGGTTTGATGAAAAAGGTCAGGCCGACAACTTTGAGCGTCGTATTGAGATTGCCGAACGTGCTTATAAAATCCTTACCGAGGAAGTTGGCTTTGCTCCCCAAGATATTATTATGGATCCTAATATCTTAACAGTAGCAACGGGTATTGAAGAGCACAGAAACTACGCCGTTGATTTTATTAACGCTACGAAGTGGATCAAACAGAACCTGCCACTGGCTAAAGTAAGTGGCGGACTGAGTAACATTTCGTTCTCTTTCCGTGGCAATAACAGGGTGCGTGAGGCGATGCACTCGGCGTTCTTATATCACGCAATACAGGCCGGCCTCGATATGGCTATTGTCAATGCCGGACAGCTGGAAGTATACGAGGAAATTCCTGATAAGCTGAAAGAGCTTGTTGAAGATGTACTGCTCAACCGTCGCGATAACGCCACAGAACGATTGGTAAATTATGCCGAAGAGATTAAAGATGAAGGCCCTAAAAAGGAGAAAAAGACGGCTGAATGGCGCGAAAACTCTGTTGAAGAACGAATCAAACATGCCCTCGTCAAAGGTATTGTCGATCATATTGTTGAGGACGTAGAAGAAGCACGTCAACAGTTTGAGCATCCTATTGAAGTTATTGAAGGACCGATGATGAACGGTATGGATGTGGTGGGTGATCTATTTGGTTCTGGCAAGATGTTTTTACCCCAGGTGGTTAAAAGTGCTCGCGTGATGAAGAAGGGGGTTGCCCACCTGATCCCCTACATCGAAAAGGAGAAAGAGAAAAACCAGAACAGTGAACCTAAGGCAAAGGTACTGCTGGCTACTGTTAAGGGGGATGTCCATGATATTGGAAAAAATATAGTGTCGGTGGTATTGCGCTGTAACAATTTTGATGTTGTAGACCTGGGTGTGATGGTTCCGGCGGATAAAATCCTGGAAGAAGCACGTAAAGAGAATGTTGATATCATTGGGCTCAGTGGCCTGATTACTCCTTCTCTGGATGAGATGGTGCACGTGGCTAAAGAGTTGGATCGCGAAGAGTTCGAACAACCACTTATGATCGGCGGGGCAACGACTTCTCGCATGCATACAGCAGTAAAAATTGAACCCAATTACGACCAACCTGTTGTTCACGTACTTGACGCTTCACGAAGTGTTTCTGTTACCGGTAACCTAATATCTAAAACGCTGCGTGACGATTTCGTTAGCCAGACAAAGGATGAATATGTGAAGTTACGAGAGCGCCACGAAGGGCGGTCAAATCGAAAAACTTACCTCCCAATAGATCAAGCACGTGAAAATGCCACAGAGATCGACTGGAAAAACTCAGAAATCATAAAACCCAACAAGTTGGGTACAAAGATCTTTGATAACTATCCACTTGATGAAATTCGTAACTACATCGACTGGGGACCTTTCTTTATCGCCTGGCAAATGAAAGGACGTTTCCCGGAAGTGCTCGAAGATGAAAAGTATGGAGAGGAAGCTCAGAAACTTTATAAAGATGCCAATAAACTTCTGGACAAAATTGTAGATCAAAAACTGCTCAAAGCTAAAGCAGTAATGGGATTATTTCCTGCCAATGCCGTGGGCGATGATGTAGAACTCTATACCGATGACAGCCGCGAAGAGGTACTGACTACCTTCCATATGCTCCGACAGCAGGCTCAAAAACGCAGAGGCCAACCCAACAAGGCACTTTCCGATTTTGTGGCTCCCAAATCATCTGGTATTAATGACTATATGGGTGGCTTTGCTGTAACATGCGGGCTCGGCGCTAAAGAGCTGGTTAAACAGTTTGAGGATGACCACGATGACTATAATGCCATTCTTACCAAGGCTCTGGCCGACCGACTGGCAGAAGCTTTTACCGAGCTTATCCACGAAAAGGTGCGGACCAGCATTTGGGGCTATGCTCCTGATGAAGACCTAACCAACAAGGAACTTATCAAAGAACAGTATGATGGTATTCGTCCGGCTGCGGGATATCCGGCCCAACCGGATCATACCGAGAAACGCATTCTGTTTGACCTGTTGGATGTACCTGAAACTACAGGTATATCCCTAACCGAATCATGTGCTATGCATCCTGCTGCCTCGGTGAGTGGGTTGTATTTTGCTCATCCTGACTCAGATTACTTTAATGTAGGTAACCTGGAAAAAGATCAGATTAAAGATTATGCTAATCGAAAGGGCATGAGTGTAGAAAAAATTGAACGCTGGCTGGGTCCTAACCTAAGCTATGACCCGGAATGAGATTAACAGCCTTTCCAAGCTTTAAAACTTGGAAAGGCTAATATTCCTAGTAATCCTGCAACTGTAAGTGTTTTACATTGCTAGAACCTATAGCATTCACGACCTCTTCCATATTCGACATATCTACTTTGTTTGACTGAATATAGTCGGCAGGTAAAATGGCTATTCTAAATATTTGATTCCTGGTGAACTCATCTCCAACAGTACTTAAATCAACATCTCCGGTTAAAAAAAGCTTGGCATCAGTAAATGTATGATCGAAGGCATATTGCATTTCTCCATTATCGAAGAAAACAGAAACGGGAAGGGGCTGCCAGACATCATTACCTGTTTCCTGATCAACCTCCCATAACAGATAGACCATAACGATATCACTTTCCAAAACGGTAATATCATCAGGGAAAGTGGAAAAAACAGTATAATTGTTGGATTCGGTAAAACTGGTTTCTATCTCATATATCTTACCTGACGGTCCGGGAGGTCCTTCAGGGCCAACAGGACCCTCCTCTCCCCCACAAGAGATTACAAATAACAATAACACAGTAACAGTAATTTTTCTCATCATAGTGGGCCTAAAAGTTAAGGGTTTAAGTTTATTATTTACTATAAGTTAATATTTAGGCACACCAAAACATTCACATAAACATGTGAGGGACCTATTTTATTTTCTTAAGAAAAAAATAAAATACAACCTAATTTTTAGACCTTTTGTAAAAGGCAATATTGAGAATATATAGCTATTCCAGCTTCTTTTTTAACGACTCGAATTCCTCAATAATTGGGTCAATCTCCCGGCATTCCCTCCTATATCTGCGCCAAATCTCAGCTACAGTAAAACCGGCCAGAGCCACACTTATCCCAAAATGAATAATCAATCGCCACTGAAGCTGAAGATCACTTATTACGTCCATATAGATAAAATTAATCGCAACTATCAGTAACAGGATATAAACGGGGATAATGACAAGCATTAAAAACCTGCGATATTTCAGCTTGCTGATGGCCAGTTGAAGGTACTGGGCACTTTCCTGACGCAACTGCTTCCATCTTTTTCCTGTATTTCGATACCAGGCAAAACCTCCGGCAATAACCATCTCAGCTGTTATAATTAGAAGGCCGCTCCATACCCACCATGAGTGTTTTCCCATCAATAAAAACATGCCCCACAAAAAGGCTATCGTTAAGAAAAACAAAACAGTAAGCACGATATTCTCCTTCTTTGTTTTTTGCTGTATCTGTTCAAATTGGCTAAGCATTTTTTTAAATGATTCACTATCAACTTCAAACGAATCTGGTTTATCCATCGATTGCCAATCAGATTTTAGTTCATCCAAGTTCATCGGGTTACCTCATTAATTGGTCTAATTCTTTTTTAATACGATTTATCTTTACTCCCACATAGTTTTCCGATATCCCCACTACTTTTCCAATATCACTATAACTGAGCCCCTCCAGGTACAGCGTAATAATGATACGATTTTGCTTATCAAGCTGATGAATGCAATCATTAAGTTTTTGGAGCCGAGGCAAAAGATCAGGAGAAAAACTGCTGTGGTTATCATCTTCAATATCCGTAAAATCAGCTTCCAACCGGAACCGTTTATTGAGGCGCTTTTCACTCTTTGTAAAGGTGATAGCTGTATTGACAGTAATACGATAGACCCACGTAGTTATCTGGGCTTCGCCGCGAAACGACTCAAGGTTATTCCATATATTCAACATCACCTGTTGGAACAGATCTTTAACCTTATTCTCATCCTGCAAATATCCCGTACAAATGCGATAGACTTTATTGCTATGATGCTGATAAAGCTGTTCAAACCGATCTTTCTTTGGTTCCTTATTCTTCATCCAGAAATTGCTCAAGTGTTTGATGAAACCATTCCGGATCATCCATCATTATAAAATGCCGGGCCTTTTCTGCCACCTCAATAGTTTTATCAGAAAGGCTTTTATACTGCTCTTCTGCCATCTGTTGCACCTGATCTTTTGTATATAAGGGTGTTCCATTCATTGATATATTCCCTGCAATCATAATATACGTAGGTATTTCAATGGTGCTAATATCATCCCGAAGGTCAGTCTGCATTAAATCACCCATCGCATGTACAATGGTAGCCCGATCTGAACGCATGGACCACTGCAGAGCTTTCTTGAGATCTTTCTCGGCTGTTATCATTGTTGATAAGGTATGTTTCTGCTGTTGCCGAAACTGGCTGAAGTCCATTGCAGTCATCTGTTGAATCATCATCTGCCGAGGGAACTGTACGGTCTCTTCTGTCACTTTTGGCTGGCGCAAGGCTGCTAAAAAGGGATAAGAGTCTACTACCACCGCTTTTTCAACAAGACTCTCATTCTCGGCTGTTATCCACAGAGATAAAAATCCTCCCAGGCTATGTCCCATGACAATACCCCGGCCACTGCGATCGATATATTCTATTAATTTATCTCTAATTGTTTTCAGATAAGGCTTTTTATCTATCGGCTCGTTTCCGGCAAAACCGGCTAACGTAAAAACATGACATTCATAGCGGTTTTTTAGCTGCTCAACAGTTCCCTGCCAAACCTCCCCGCTACTTGCCAAACCGGGAATCAGATAAAGAGGAGGACCCGAACCATAAATATCAACAGTAAAGGCCGGTTCTCGATGAGTATTTTTGGGATCTTCCGATTGTGCCTCTACCCAAAACGGAAATGCAATGAACCATAGTAATAGGAGTATATTAAGTTGACGAATCTTTCTCTTTGAAAAGAATGAAATCATAGTAGATGTAGTAATCTGCATACGTACAGAAGTTTAATTAATGTTATACCTTCTACTATGTTAGACTCCCAAAAACTAAATTATTACAGTTTTTTTTAAAGTATTTACCGGTATTCTAGCGCTCTTTTTTCACGGCATTATAAACAGCCTGCCGCAGCGGACCTAAATCAAAATAATAGCCATTTTCCTGACGCCCTACATTTTGCCTGTTCGTTAATAAAATAATAGAAAGGGAATCGCGCGGTACCGCCACAATACTTGTTCCCGTAAAGCCGGTGTGACCAAACGTCCCAGCCGGACTTCCTTCCGCCGAAATAAACTCTGAATCCATCGCCCACCCTAATCCATTTCCAAACCTATCCTCAGTTAAAAAGGTATCCACAACCGAAGGTGAGATAATTTGCTCTCCACCGTATACACCATCATGCAATAAAAGATCGATAAGTACCTGCAGGTTATCTACCGAAGAAAATAGCCCCGCATGGCCGGCCACTCCCTTATTGGCATACCAGGCATTACCGTCATTCACTTCTCCTTGCAAAGTATACTGTCGCCAACCATCCCACAGTTCCGGCTCCACCGCTACTCGGTAGCCAAAATTGTTGTCATACACCATCTGTTTTTCAAAGGGGTTTCCGTGCGAGGTAGCTGCAATAACAGGTTCCAATTCTTTTTCAAGGGGATTAAAGACCGTATGTGAGAGGTCCAGCGGCCCGTAAATCTCCTGTTGCAGGTAGTTGTTCATCGGCATCCCCGTAACCTTTTCGATAATATCTCCCAACACCATGAAACCCAAGTCGCTATAGTGGCGCTCCTCTCCTACCTTCCACTTTAGAGAGAGATCTGCAATATATTGGCGACACTGTTGAGGATTTGAAGCATAATAATAGGTCGGTTTCCACTGGGCCAACCCCGAACTGTGGGTTAACAAGTGGCGAACTGTTATCTTCGATTTTTCTCCTTGATCAAATTCCGGTAAATAGTTAAACACGGGATTATCCAGAGCTATTTGCCCTTCATCTACCAGTTTCATAATCCCAAGGGTGGTGGCACAAACCTTGGTGAGCGAAGCCAAATCAAATAGGTGATCTGTGGTCATCTTTTGGGGATACTCGAGCTGCTTCAGATTATAGTCATACTTCTTGGAATAGCCATAAGCCGCCCGATGTAATATTGAATCTCCTTTCTTTACCTGTATCACTGCCCCTGGAATATGATCAGCTGCTATCTCTTTCTCAATGAGACTATCAATAGCAGGAATTTGCCCTGTTATAGGTTGTTCAACTTCATTCTCATGAGAACAACTAATGAGGCCAAACAACAAGAGACCAATGATATATATTTTGTTGTTGATCATCTTCATTGTGGTTCAGTAAAATATTTTTTACCAGTTTTAATTTTCTGGCATATGAATTTAAGTGAAGTATATCAGTCTATGGTTGATAATTTCATACCAATTTAAATTTTTAGAGTCAGCAAAATCTCAACGGACCATTGAAATCATCATCGACTGATGTTCAAAAACAATTTTTAATTCATAGCCAGCGATTTTTGGGGTTTGTTTTTTTCATCGTTGAAAAAATGAACTACTAACCTTTACAAAGGTAAAATAACATTGAGATTAAACTCTTTCTCTACGAATTAAATTTGAGATATTCCCTACGACTATCACGATCACACTGCCTGCCACCGTATACAACGGCCAGGCGATAGATAAAGGTTCTCCCGGCAAGATATTTTGAATGGGGCCTTCTACCATAAACAGCAGTGATACCAATCCTACAAAAAACCCTATCATTGCATCTGTTTTATCCGGTGCTGAAAATAACCTACCTAACAAAAAAGCACCCAATAGTCCGCCATAGGTATATGAGGCTATGCCGAGTCCCAACTCAACAACTGCTGGCCGTTCCCCTTCCTGTAGCTGCAAGTAAGCAAAAAAGAAGGCTGAACCTGTTAAGATAAAAGCCCAAACCATTGTGATAATTCGTGAAATCCTAAGGTCTTCTTCAGGGGTATTGTCCTGACCGAAGTAGGGTTTGTACAGATCCAAAGTCGTAGACGAAGCCAACGAGTTAAGAGAAGAGCTGAGGCTACTCATAGCTGCTGCAAAGAGAGAAGCGATAATGAGCCCCGAAAGTCCTACAGGAAGCTGTTCAACGATAAATTTGGCAAATATCTCATCAGTAGTGGCAAGCCCGAGCTGCTGTGCGGTTTGTGCATCATAGAAACTGTATAATAGTAAACCGATAAAAAGAAAGAGCCCAAACTGCAGGGCTACCACTACTCCACTCCATACCAGAGCACGCTGACTGTCTTTTACATCCCGGGTAGTAAGCAGACGCTGCACAATAAGCTGGTCGGTGCCGTGCGAGGCAATGGAGAAAATTGCCCCCCCAATAAGAGCAGTAAAAAAGGTGTAGGGCTGTGCAATAAAATCAGTAAACGGCTGACCAAAACCGAAGTCCAGAATCTGTGTTTTTCCAGCATCAGCAGCAATGGCAACGGCTCCTGCTATTCCTTCGGGCAGCTCTCCATACATTACACCGATGGCCAGAACCGCACCGCCGATATATACCCCCATCTGCATAACATCCATCCAAACAACTGCTTTAATTCCACCTATAAGAGTGTAGATCAGGGTGATGACAGAAATGGCCGTTATCGACAGAAGGTAAAGCTCGATATCGCCCCAACCGGTAAAGGCCCCGCCCAGCCGAAGAATGATCGCAAGCGGTATTGCTGTTGCAAAAAGACGAACTCCATCTGCCAACAAACGGGTTACCATAAAAGTAGTACTTGCCGCATTTCGCATGGAGGAACCAAAACGATTGGCTAAAAACTGATAGGCAGTAGTTTGCTTACCCTCAAAATAGGCCGGCAGTAATAATACACTAACCAGAAAGCGACCTACGATATAACCTAACGTTATCTGTAGAAATGTAAGGTTTCCCCCATAGGCTACAGCTGGAATACTGATAAATGTTAAGGTACTGGTTTCTGTTGCTACTACCGAGAACATCACGGCCCACCATGGTAACCCTTTGCCTCCCATGAAATAGTCTGAGGTAGAAGACTGTCGCCCAGCAGCGTATATCCCTAATGCGGCAACGCCAATGAGATAAACAACAATAACTACATAATCTATAATTGAAAAACCCAACTACGACCTCCTTATCAGATTCATTTAGTATTATATTTGAAGAGAGACCATTATAGTAATTTATTTCTAGCATTACAGAAGTTCTATATATTGGCAGTTGTCTAATTTTTTGAGAACATTTTAGAAGCTGTATTACTTCATTTGGTTTTTAAATACTTTAACACAGGATGAATTCTTCGATCATACAACTAAAAGAGATCGCACAAAAATCTACTAAAACTATTATCGGCCTAATGTCGGGCACCTCTCTTGATGGTCTCGACATTGCACTCTGTGAGGTTCAAGGGGCAGGCCAAAGCACGGAAGTTACACTCAAAAAATTTATTACCAAACTATACACAGCTCAAAACAAAAAGCGACTTAACGCAATCTCTTCCATAAATGAGACCTCGATGGAAGAGGTGTGTCTGCTTCACTCCTGGTTAGGGAATTACCATGGCAAACTGGTTAATGAAGCACTGCGCGAATGGGATATTGCCCCTTCGGATATAGACTGTATTGCCAGTCATGGACAAACGATTTACCATTTGCCCAAAATCCAGCATCGTCAGGAGGGTATGCCTAACAGTACTCTGCAAATTGGAGATTCTGATCATATCGCACGAACTACCGGTATCCTAACCATCGGTGATTTCCGGCAAAAACATACAGCTGCCGGAGGGGAGGGAGCACCTATGGTCTCTTTTGTGGATAGGCTGCTCTATACTCATCATACTGAAAATCGTGTTCTACTAAATATTGGAGGCATTGCTAACTTTACCTACTTACCGGCCAGAAATAACAATCAATCTGAGACCATTACCACTGATACCGGGCCAGGTAATACACTGATTGATATGGCAACTCAACAATATTTTGCTAAAGAATATGACAAGGATGGGGCTATTGCTAAGAGGGGAACAGTAAACCGCAAAGCTCTTAATGCACTCAAAGCCGATCCCTATTTTAAAAAACCACTTCCCAAAACAACGGGTCCCGAGCTATTCAATTTAACTTGGGTAGATCGCCTTCTTTATAAAGCGGGGGTGGCAGATATCGATCCCGAGAACCTGGTAGCAACATTGAGTCGCTTGACCGCCGAAACCATTACTGACTCTATCAAGAAGGTATTGGATGAACAACAACCTGCTATCTACATAAGCGGAGGGGGGATTCACAATCCTGTAGTTTACAACTGGATAACAGAACTTCTTCCAAGTTGCAGTACCAGCAGCTTTGAAAATATTGGATTTAATCCTGATGCTAAAGAAGCTGTTATCTTCGCGATATTGGCGAATGAGACCTTATCCGGGAAGGGATTTTCATTAGATGCCAACAATCCCGATAGTCCTACAATAAACTTTGGTAAGATATCTTTTCCCACCTGATATCAGATCTTAATAAAAATCTCTCGCTTATAGAATAGCCACATTATCCACAGCCAGAAAAGGATATAGCTTACTGCAAAGATAAGCGACGCATTAATCGGGCTCGCAATAGGTAGCAACAAACCCTCATAAATCACACCTTTAATACTGCTCGTACCCTCTGAGGTAGTTACGGGGATAAGGTAAAACAACTTGGCCATTAAAGAGGAGAGCACAAATACTGCTAAAGCATTAAGACCATAAATCTTAAATGGTTCTGCCCATTTCTTGTATCCTTTCATATCTATAAGCCAATAACAAATTGCTAAAAAGTGCAGAGCAAAGCCTCCGGTAAAGAGTACATAGCTGCTGGTCCAAAGTCCTTTGTTAATAGGAAACCAGACATCAACAATCAGGCCTAGTACTAAGCCCAAGTTCCCATACAGGAACATACGTATCACTTTTTCTTGGTCTGTTTGGCCGGATCGCAATAGTTTCCCAGTTAATAAACCGATCAGCACGGTTGCAATAGCAGGAATAGTGCTAAGCAATCCTTCTGGTTCCCAGCCGGGTTTCCATAAATGTCCACCTAACAAAAGCTGATCAATATAAGTCGCCAAATTCCCTTCTTTTGTCAGTACGCCAACACCCTGACCCGGTACGGGTACCGTCATCATTAAAATCCAATACCCCACAAGAATACCAACCATCCACAGTACCAAGGATTTTACCTTTCGGAACTCTAAAAAAATAATGGAAGCAAATAAATAACAAAGTGCAATTCTTTGCAGCACCCCCATAATTCGCATTGAGGAGAAATCGTATAATTGCAGCGGATCAAAACGGATAAGCGGAAATACGGCCATGAACAGCCCAATCCCGAAAAGTATAACAGAGCGTTTAATCACCTTTTTATATAACACTGATTTGGGAATCTCGCGCTCAAACATTTTACCAAAAGAGTACGTCATTGCGACTCCTACGATAAATAAGAAGAAAGGAAAAATAAGATCGGTTGGTGTCCAGCCGTGCCATTGGGCATGCAACAATGGCGCATACACATGCGACCAATTACCCGGATTATTAACCAAAATCATTCCAGCAATAGTAATGCCTCTGAAAACATCTAACGATACCAAACGCTCTCGACGTTGAACCATAATCTCACAACCAACTCAGCTAAAAAATAAATAGGGATATACAATGCGTAAACCCTTAGTTAATTGAAATGACTGACAGTTTCAACGCCCTAACATTAATTTTTACTTACTCTCTATGCAATACCTGTTGCAAATAGTTTGCAGATCTCTCTACGAAGGGTGCTTTTTCAACCAATTGTAAAATTTTTGGATCGCCTTTCCCCGATGACTAATTTTATTCTTTTCATCGGCACCCAGTTCAGCAAAAGTAAGTTCATAACCTTCAGGTTTAAAAACAGGATCATAACCAAAGCCCTGCTCACCCCGCTCCTCTTTTAATATTTCGCCCCTGCAAATCCCCTCAAAGGCATATTGGCCTTTATCAGTAACAAAAGCAGCAACCGTTCGAAATTGTGCTTTACGATCTTGCGTAGGTACCTCCGATAATTCATCTAGCAGTTTATCGTTATTGTCTTGATAGGTAACGGATTCCCCGGCGTAGCGGGCCGAATACACTCCGGGTGCCCCATTAAGTGCATCTACTTCCAGACCGGTATCATCAGAAAGAGTCGGTAACCCTGTTTCATGATGCACATATTCAGCTTTTTTAAGAGCATTACCTTCAAGCGTTGGTCTATCCTCTACAACCTCTTCTAATTCAGGAAAGTCATAGGTTGATTTGAGCGTAACCCCTAACGGCTTTAATGTTGCTCGTAATTCTTTAATCTTATCTTTATTCCCGGATGCTAAAACAATTGTCTCAAACATATATGCAGTTAATCGCTGGCTTTGGATTTCTTCAATATCTCTTGTACTTCGTGCCATTTTAGTCGCGGACCAAATTGTGATACGATTTTAGAGCCTGCCAAACTGGCCAACTTTCCAGCACCGGCATATCCTAAACCATTGGTAATGCCGTATAGAAAAGCACCTGCATACATATCGCCGGCACCATTAGAATCCACTGCTTTCACTTGGTAAGGTTCAATATCAATAAAAGTATCACCATCGTAGATCATTGCCCCATTTTTCCCTTGGGTAATGACAAAACGATTAGCCTCTTTTTTGAGAGCTTCTCGCGCCTCCATAATATCATTTTTCCCGGTATATATCCTTGCTTCCTCTTCATTACAGAATAGCAGATCTACCGAAGCCCCCACTACTTCCTCAAAACGCTCCTTAAAAGCTTCTACTATAGAAGGATCAGAAAGAGTAAGTGCTGTTTTTACATCATTCTCTTGTGCAATTCGTTTTGTCTCTTTCATCGCCTCAAATCCACCATCAGCTGCTACCAGGTACCCTTCGATATAGACAAATTCCGAGTCTTTTATTGCGAGTTCATCAATTTCTTTAGGTGATAACTCAGAAGTTATCCCTAAATAGGTATTCATCGTGCGTTCCGCATCATCGGTAACCATTACCAAGCATTTGCCGGTGATTCCGTTTTCGCGTTCCTGGCGGTCAAAATTGGTGTTAATTCCGGCCTCTTTCATGTCTTCGAGATACAAATCTCCGAATTTATCATCCGCTACCTTGCATGAATAGAATGCTTTGCCTCCAAATTGGCTAACCGCAAAAATAGTATTTGCAGCTGATCCTCCGGGCTTCTCAATTGTTTCTTCTCTGTTGATATCGTCAATCAGACTAAATTGGGTATCTTCATCTACAAGAGTCATAACCCCTTTGGTAACCTCATGCTTACTTAGAAATGAATCTGAAACTTCAAACTCCATATCTACAAGGGCGTTACCAATACCGTAAACGTTATACTTCTTTTTCATAGGAATGATAAAAGGGTCTATAATTAAGAATATTAAAGTGCAGAAAATACGAACTCTGAAGGGCTGAATAAAGTAAAAAGGTAGTTGAATAAAAAAGGCACCTGCCTACAAAAAGCAGGTGCCCATTAAAACTATGCAGAAACTAAATCAAATAACTTAGTTATGTGCAATAGGATCAGGATCTCCATCAGGATCATTAATAGCTGTTCCATCACTATTAGGACTGCCGTTTGTTACAAGTAGAAGACCTGCAACGTGAGGACTTGCCATAGAAGTACCGCTGATAGTATCGGTACCGCCATCCATCCATAGTGAAAGAATATCAACACCGGGAGCAGCATACTCAATTGGTGGATTACCGTAGTTAGAGAATGAAGCAAAAGTATCCGTATCATCAATAGCCGATACGGTCCACACGTTATTGTATTCTACACGAGCAGGAGAATAATTATTTGCATCATCACTGTCGTTACCTGCTGCAATTGCAAAGTAAATGCCTTGGTCTGCGGCATTGCGAACAGCATCATCAACAGACTGAGAAGCCCCACCGCCGAGACTCATATTTGCGACGTCACCGGCAGAAGCATTGGCTGCTACATAATCGATACCATTAATAATTCCTGAATACGAACCACTGCCTCGGCTATCAAGCACTTTTACACCTACTACCGTAGCTCCGGCTGCAACGCCAACTACATCGATATCGTTATCAATAGCTGCAATAGTACCGGCAACATGCGTACCGTGACCATTTCCGTCATCAGCACTCTTTGAATCTTTACCGGAAGTAATAAAAGTTACACTTCTGGATTGATCAACATTTAAGTCGGGATGATCCAGATCAACTCCGGTATCGATCACCCAAGCAGTACCAGAACTAGCAGTAGCGCCACCTATTCGGGTAATTCCCCATGGTGTAGTTTGAGAAGTTGAACCACCATCACCGTCTTTACACGAAGGCCATGGCGAGCATGATCCCGGGGGGGCCAAAGCTACCATACGATCTTTTTCGATATATGCTACACGATCATCGTTACGAAGATCTGATAACTGCTTATCACTCAAATTAGCAGCAAAACCCTGAATAGCGACATTATATTTATTTGATACAGCTTTTTCTTCGATGCTGTAGCTGGTAAGCATTTCAGACCTGACAGCTTTTACTCTATCAGAACCAATTGCTTTTCCTTTTGAATCTTTTTCATCAAACACCACAATATATCGATTCCCGATATCCTGGGGTGTTTTGGAAAGATCCTGTGTTTCTTGTTGATTTTCGTTGTTAAGATTATTGGTCGGCTGATCGCAGGCTGCAAAGCCAAAAACGATTAACACAACCACTAAGGTTAACTTAGAAAATATATTTCTCATAGTTATCCATCTTTTATTTGAAAATTATATTCGCCGAAGCGAACATTGAAAGACAGAAATTTATAGCTCGAAATGCCCTAAAGAATTTTGGAAGAAAGCATTTGTAAAATTTCTGTTACAATTGTTAAGAGGGGTTAATAACCAAAAATGATTCGAATTTTCCAAGATAAATGGACAATTAATTATTAATCATTAAACCAATATTGATACATAACCTAACTAGGTTAGGGTATATGCCTTTTTCCTTTCGCTGTTTTTCTTTTTTAGATCAAAAATGTAGCCCAATAAAAAGCACCTGCCCAAATGGACAGGTGCCCGAGTAAAGTTTCTTACTTTATTTCTATCTATTGATGAATAATTGGGTCGGGATTACCGTCAGGATCGCCATTGGCAGTACCATTACTGCTGGGATTTCCACCGGTAACGAGCAATACTCCTGCAGCATGGGGACTTGCCATGGAAGTACCGTCAATGGTATTTGTACCATTATTTTTCCATAGAGATTTAACACTCACACCCGGAGCTGCATACTCAATAGGCGGATTACCGTAATTGGAGAACGACGCAAAATTATCGTTAGAATCGATAGCTGAGATCGTCCACACGTTATTGTATTCCACCCGTGCAGGAGAATAATTATTTGCATCATCGCTGTCGTTACCTGCAGCAATAGCAAAATAAATACCCTGATCTGCAGCATTTTGTACAGCATTATCAACAGATTGGGAAGTGCCACCACCAAGACTCATGTTAGCAACATCACCGGGAGAAGCATTTGCTGCCACATAATCTATCCCGTCTATAATACCCGAGTAGGTTCCACTTCCATTACTACCGAGTACTTTTACACCTACTATGGTAGCACCGGCAGCTACACCAACAACATCGATATTATTGTCTTTTGCTGCAATAGTTCCTGCAACGTGTGTTCCATGTCCATTACCATCATCTGCGGAAGGTTCACCAGAAACAAATGATGTGCTCAAGTTAGTATTAACATTAAGATCATCATGGTCCAGATCTACACCTGTATCAATAACCCAAGCGGTGCCTGAGCTGGCAGTAGCTCCACCTACGCGGTCAATACCCCACGGTGTCTCTTGCGAACCGCCGTCATCGTCATGGCAACCGATGCCATAATAGTAGCAGTACCACCAAGGATAATGATCATTTATTTTAGGAGGGGAAAGTATAACTATCCGATCTTGCTCTACATAGTCTACGTCTTTATCATTACGTAGCTTGGCAAGTTGGTTATCAGAAAGCTCGGCCGCGAATCCTCCAATTGCATTGGTAAATCTATGTTTAAGAGCATCACTGCCAATTTTGTACTTTGAGACCATCGAGCTTATTTTTTGTGACCGCAGCTTCGCCTTTGATTTGCTCTTGTCAGAGTCCTTATCAAAGACTACGATGTACTGGCCATCAATAGGCTGGCCCTGTTTATCCATTATTTTCTGGATCTCTTCTTTTTTGGTTAGTTCTTCCTTTTGATTGTTAGTTGGATTATCACAAGCTGTCATTACGAGAAGAGCAACAACAGTAAATGCGATTAACTTATTTGTTATTTTAGATTTAGATAACATAAATAGTCTATCCTTTTCTATTAAAATTTATCCACTGTTTGTGGTGTACTAATCGTGGTAAAAAATCCTGAATAGTTGTTTTTATTACGCTCACCAATACTATTGGCTTATTTTTTAAGGATCTTTCACCATTTTCATTTACAAGAGTTAACAATTGTTAGATTGTTACAGGTTTTTTTCTAAAAATATTTATAGCCCAAGAAACGGCATCAGGACCTATATACAGGATTTACGCAATTAAATAATTCACATAAAACAAAAATACCACCCTCATTTTAGTAATGGGTATGTTATATTTAGATGAATTTTGTTCGATTATGGAATCCTGTTGTGGGAAATATAGAACAGCACATTAATACCTAAAGCTATTGTTAGTAGCCCAATGGAGGAGCTTGTTAATTTTTTAAAAAATCGATTACAAAAGGAGCTGCCCGGAAGAGAGGCTCAGCTCAAGATGGCACCAAAACCTATTTCAAGTGGTAGTATTAGAAAAATGGAGGCTCCCAACCATGCCAATGACAGCAGTGTATTAATTTTGTTATTCCCCAATGAAGAGGGAGAAGCAGAATTAACCCTTACCCTGCGAAGTCATGATATTGACCATGGGGGACAAATAAGTTTTCCGGGAGGGAGAGCTGAAGCGGGAGAAAGCCCTGCCCAAACAGCACTACGTGAAGCCGAAGAAGAAATTGGTATTAATGCTGATTCTGTTACCATCATAGGACAACTCAGTGATCTGTATATTAACAATTCAAATAACCTTGTCACCCCAGTTGTTGGTATTTCAAAACAAAAACCCACATTTGACATTAACCCCTCAGAAGTTGAAGAAGTATTTGCTGTTGAACTAAATTCCCTTTTGCATAAGAAAAACCTAAGTGTTGAAAACTGGGAGCTGGGCAAACATAGCTATAAAGTTCCCTATTGGAATATTCACCAAGTGCCCCTGTGGGGAGCTACAGCAATGATGTTACATGAACTGCTCGATCTCTACCGGGCATATTGTGAATAATAAAACCAATTAAACTAAAAATGCTATTAAATTATAAGCATTAATTTACAGATGGAGTGGATAATAGCAGGTTTAACATTCGGTTTTCTTGGCAGTTTCCACTGTGTAGGCATGTGTGGCCCCATTGCCCTGGCTCTACCTCTCAAAAGGAATGAGCGTATTTATTACATAGCCTCCAGAATGATCTACAATATCGGTCGGATCATCACCTACAGTCTGCTTGGCTTTCTGGTTGGTTTTTTCAGCAGTATGATTGCTATAGGCGTCTACCAACAAGGGCTTTCTATTGGTATGGGTGCTCTAATGTTGCTAGCTCTCGGATGGAGTAAATTGCGAATACTTCTACAACGGATGGAAAAAATGCCAACTAAGTTTATCGATAAAATAAGTCGACATTTCAAACAGCTGTTCAATAATGGAAGAATATGGTCCCTCTTCCTTATTGGCTTATTAAATGGTTTACTACCCTGTGGGTTTGTGTATATGGGATTGGCAACGGCCCTCACCTTTGGCAGCATCCAAAGCAGTACCCTCTTTATGGCAGGCTTTGGGCTAGGTACGGTACCGGCCATGTTGGGTATTAGCTTGGCCGGCGGATTGGTACCCCCGGCCTTCCGAAAAAAATTACGACAACTCTCTCCCTATTTTATTGCGCTGGTTGGCATTATTCTAATATTGCGTGGGCTAGGGTTAGGAATTCCTTTTATTAGCCCAATTCTCTAAGAAACGCTAGACCAAGTATTTGGAGTCAATAAGCTGGTTATCAGTATCATCATGCACCGCATAATTAAACCCTTGCTGAATGCTGTATCCACCAACCTGTCCCTGCTTACTAATGGCAATAAAACCAACCTGCGTATTTTCAAGAGTATCTTTATTTGCTACTATTCGTTCTACCGCATTTTTACAAGCTTGTTCAGGACTATCCCCGCGCCGCATATTTTCAACCACAAGATGACTACCGCACACTCTAATAATTTCTTCTCCTACTCCAGTACCGGATGCGGCTCCCACTTCATTATCAACGTATAGCCCACTTCCAATAAGGGGCGAATCTCCAATACGCCCATGCATTTTCCACGCCATTCCGCTTGTGGTACAAGCTCCCGACAGGTTCCCCTCACTGTCTAGTGCCAGCATGCCAATGGTGTCGTGGTTTTCAATATTTACTTTAGGTTCATAATTCGCATTTTTTTTCCACTGCTCCCACTCTTTTCGAGACTTTTCTGTGAGTAAATCTTTCTTCTTAAACCCTTGATCCAAAGCAAAATCAACAGCACCTTGCCCGACCAGCATCACATGGGGAGAATTCTCTTTCACTTTACGAGCCACAGATATGGGGTGCATTATATGTTGTATCGCTCCCACCGACCCACACTCTTGCTGCTCATCCATAATGCAGGCATCAAGAGTTACAAAACCATCACGGTCCGGCCGTCCGCCATACCCTACGGTTCGCACCTCAGAGTCAGCTTCGGTTACCCGCACCCCGGTTTCTACAGCATCTAAAGCTGAACCTCCTTCATTGAGCACTTTCCAGGCTGCATTATTGGCTTTCACTCCATGTCTCCACGTTGAAATGACTATCGGCTTCTTTATTTTTCCAGAAAATGAATGGGATGAAGACGCCCAGTCTTGAAAAGGGAACAAGCCACCGAGAGCCGAAATTTTCAAAAAGTTTTTTCTACTAATCATGATCGTACTTAATTAAATAAATATTATAACATTTCTACTGCTTGTTCTGCCACATCCATCCCAATAGCAATGCCCATGCCACTGAGGCCCGCTGCCACAAATCGCCGATTATCAACCTGTCTAACGATAGGGGACTTATTAGAACTAAAACCCATAATCCCGGACCACTCGGACGCAATCTCCCAATTTTGGGGTAATTGTAAAACCTCATCCACGAACTGTATCAACTGCTTTTTAATTTTGGGATTTACTCCAAACTGCTCCGTTTCTTCCTGTTCTTTATCAATATTTCGAGCCCCTCCAATAAGCAGTCTTTGACCGACATTACGAAAATAGACATAGCCTCGATCATGATGAAAAATTCCTTTCCAAGGCAACTCTTTTTGTTCATTAGTTACGAGCACATAACCACGCCCCGGGGCAACATCCAAATCCGAAATCAACTTACGTATAAAACCATTTGCAGCGTGCAATACCTGACCGGCTTTCAACGTCGGCCCCTTAGTAATATAGACTTTGCCATCTGCAGTTGTTTTTTCAACCGTGCTATTCCACTTAATAGTTATGCCTGCGGCATTTACTTTCTGCACCAGCGCCTGTATCATCTTACCGGGATGCAATGACCCTTCCAATCTGTTCTGAATAACAGAATAACCTTCCATTTTGGTAGGGGTATACACTTGGCTCTCCCCAATTAGTTCTTCCATCCAGCTATTAAAGCGCTCTACTTCTGATGACACCCTATTGAATGTATCACCAGAAGTAAAGAATTCATAGCCGCCACAGTGCCGGTATCCTATTGCCTCTTCCCCGATCACCTCCTTGAGACGTTCAAGCCCTCGATATCGCCGAACAATGCGCTCTTTTACAATATCTTGTGATTCTTTCTTAATATCTGCCAAGTGTTCACCGATAGATCCCACACAAGCAAAACCAGCATTTCGGGTACTGGCTCCACTGGGCAAGAATCCCCGTTCCAGCACTACTACCCTGGCACTGGGATGGGCTCTTTTATAAAATAACGCAGACGACAACCCCACAATACCTGCTCCAATAATAATAATGTCAAAGGATTGTAATAAGGAATCCTCCTCCCAAAAAGAAAAATTGTAGCTCATCATTTACCTCATTTTTCAAAATCCAGACGCCAATCAATTATGCACGATATAAACAGCAGGCTAAGATAACGGTTTAAATACAAGTGAAGCCATCAGTGCAGCCCCGGTGATAAAACAATCTTCATCAATATTATACTGTGGATGGTGCCAGGAATAGGTTGATCCTGTTTCTTCTCTACCACTTCCTAAAAAGAAAAATGCCCCGGGGAATTCTTGTTGATAAAATGCAAAGTCCTCACCTGCCATTATAGGTTCTTCCAGCAGCTTTACATTTCCATTTCCCAACAGTTCAGTTGCGGCATCTTTAACATTTTCTGCTGCCCATTCGGTATTAATAACGGCAGGATATCCATAGTCAAAATCAAAGGTATAGGCGCCGCCAGTAGCTTCAGCAACCCCTTTAGCAGTTGCTTCAATCCGATCCCGAATCATATCTGCGATTTCTTTACCAAAGGTACGAACAGTACCCAACATATCAACCTTCGCAGGAATAACATTGTGAGCAGAACCCCCATCTATTTTCCCAACTGTTACCACTGCCGGCTCTGTGGGGTTTACATTACGACTGACAATTGTTTGAATCTGATTCACAAACTGCGATGCCATTACAATGGGATCAATTGCTTCGTGAGGAGAAGCGGCATGCCCACCTTTGCCTATAAGTTCAACACGAAATTCATCAGGGCGTGCCATTAATGCTCCTTTTCGGAGTGCAATCTGGCCTGGCTCCAAATCGGGATATGAATGCAATCCATATATAACGTCTACACCTTTTTTCTGCAAGTAACCAGTTTCGCAAAGCAACCGGCCGCCACCAGGCAACTTCTCCTCTCCAGGCTGAAATATAAACAAAACAGTTCCTTCAATCTGATCTCTTATCTCCGAGAGCAACCGGGCCGTTCCCAGCATGTTGGCAGTATGGGCGTCGTGCCCACAACAATGGGCGACTCCCGAATTTTCAGAAATAAAGGGCTCTTTATGCTTACCTTCCTCTGTTATCGGTAACGCATCTATATCTGCACGTAAAGCGACAACTTTATCAGCCTCTATACCTCCTTCAAGAACTCCAACACAACCTGTTTGCAATGGCCGATCAACGTTAATACCAAGTTCCTCCAGTTCTTCTACGATAAAGGAAGTTGTTTTATGCTCTTGATAACTTAATTCCGGTTTACGATGCAAGTGGCGTCGCATAGCTATAATATCATCAAGATACGTTTTGGCCCGTTGCTTTAGCTTACTAAATTCCATAACTAAATATTATTTTTTCCTGCTTTATAATAAGGGTTGTGAATTATACAAATTATATTACAAGTCTATAGACCTATTTATGTAACATCTTATAAATAAATTCGTAAAGAGACATTGTATACTTTAGGTAGGTAATAAATCAATGAAAACCAGATCATGAACAGAAGAAAAATAACGTGGGAAATAGTATTAGCCGGCTTAGCATTTATAATCATCGGTATTTACCTGGCTGATAAAAACAATACTTCTGAGGCTCCAAAAAACGGAGGAGTTAGAGAGGCTAACCCAACTGCCTTACCAAAGACATCGCAGCCCACAGACCTACCCAGTTCAATTATTATTGACCTGAAAGACCTTAAAAATCTTGACAAACTAAAAGAACTTAAGAAGTTAAAGGACCTTGAACATCTGGAAATTGATCTCAACAACATTAATGATATAATTGACAAGAAACTAAAGGAAAGTGATATAGAAGCAAGTCTCAAAAAGCTTGAGCATGAACTTAAACAAGTGGAAGAAGCCAACTTCGACATCAAACTTCAGGATAAAAAAGTTTATATCAACAAAGATTATAATATTGAGGATTCTAAGTGGACAGAAGTGAAACCAGGTGTCTATGCTTTTGAAAAAACGTTCTCAGCATCTCAACTTAAATCACTGAATCTTAACCTGGCTTTTGGAAACATCAATATTATTGGCACCCAAAAATCTACAGGGAAAATAACCCTACAGGCAACTGGCACCCTAGAAGACCCTGCGGTTCTATCCAAGCAATTCGTAATCAAGAAACAGCTGGATAGCCCAAATGCCTTTTTTAAAATAGCCCCTACTGAGAGTTCAAATTTACCTGATAAAATTAATTTGGAGACTACGCTCTCTTTACCCTCAACAGCCCATATAGATGCGCAAACGGCCGGGGGGCACGTCAATGCAAGTAGCCTCAGCGGCAATTATCTCTTCAAGACAAAGGGGGGGCATATTGAACTCAATACTATTGATGGAAATATTGAAGCTAAAACACAAGGGGGACATATAACAGGCAATCAACTTTCAGGCACTATGCGTCTTACTACGGGTGGAGGTCATATTAAAACAACCGACGTAGAGGGATCATTAAAAGCCGAAACCGGCGGCGGACATATAGAAATAACCCAACTAAAGGGTATGGCAAATGCTAAAACCTCAGGCGGAAACATCACTGCAACAGTTATGAAGGCCAACGGACCTATCAAATTACAAAGTTCAGCAGGAAATATTTCACTTTTGTTACCTGAAAATATCAAAGCAAACCTCGATATTTCAGGATCTGCCATAGAAATGGCAGACCTGTTCAACTTCAACGGTACTAAAAATAAAGGTAGCATTTCCGGTACAATTAATGGAGGTGGTACTGATGTGGTTGCAAGTTGCGGATTTGGGAATGTGAATATTAATGTTAATAAATAATGTTTGATGATACCCCTGAGGGAGACAATAAACTTGTTGTTACCCGTGACGGTTCTCACACCGTTTATTCTTCTCAATTTGACCAACACTATCATAACCCTAATGGAGCAATAGCTGAAAGTCGGTATGTTTTCTTTCACCAGACGGGTCTTATAGATGCGTTAGATAACGATGCAGAGATCACTATCTTTGAAATTGGATTTGGTACCGGCCTCAACCTGATGCTATTGCTGGACTATTACTTAACCAAAGATTCCTCCAGTCTAATCAACTATTATTCTGTAGAAGGATTTCCCCTTGATCTCCAAACGGCCCGTAATCTTAATTATCATCAACATCTGAACCATCCTCCCATAAGAAAGGAACTACTTAATATCTTTGGCAACCTTGATAAAGGAATAAACCAGTTTACTCCCCTCGACAATATTACTGTTCACCTTTTCAATGGGATGTTTTCTGAATTTCCCGAGAGCAATATTGGCGCTAACTATATATTTCACGATGCTTTTTCTCCCGATACCAATCCCGCGCTTTGGACCGGAAAAGTATTTAAAAAAACTCGCAATATAAGTGCCAGCAACGTCATATTATCTACCTACTGTGCAGCTTCAAAAGTGCAGGGCGCTATGGCATGGGCAGGCTGGAAACTTGCCAAAACTCAAGGGGCGCTGGGTAAAAGAGAAATGATTATCGGGGCACTGAATTCAGACCAGCTGCAAAACCTAAATCGAATCGATGAAGAACGATATGCGCGCCGCTACGCAGAAGGAGACTTCGACTAACCCACATTTCAGCCTGGCTTTTTGGGAATAAACAGATAAGTATCCCATTTCACTTCCTACCAACGCAGATAATCAGCCTCATTAATAGTGTTCCATGGCATTCAGCATTATGCTTAGTCTGGAGTCCAATCACTGAAAAGCTAATTACTGCTTCCCTCCTTCTGCTGAAACCGATGTAACAACCGACCCAGAAACTTGTTTGCATATATCTTGTTGATATGAGACATGTCTGCTAAAATCACCAGCCGTTCTTTACTACGAGAAAAAGCAACATTCAGTAACCGTGGAACAGCCAACCCATTCTTTTCTTCATCAAAAGGGCGAACAGAATAATGGCGTCGTCGGCCATACTGCTGCTCACCGCTCATCACTGTATCAAAAATTATAACATCCTTTTCCCGCCCCTGAAACGTATGTATTGTTCCTACCTCAACAACCCCCAGATCATTTTCGTACAGAGCGTGTCGAATATCATAGACCGTACTCCGAAATGGCACAATAATACCCACCTCTTCAACCGGCACCTGGTTCTTTATTACCAGACGTTTTACCATCTTTATGAGAATATGATTGTGCACCTCATTCATCGGTTGAAATCCTTTACCCTCATCTTTTTGCGTAAGCCTGGGACCATATTTCTGACTATCGATAACATTGACCGTTGTGTTGCTGCTCTTTTGGGGGGTAATAATTGGATCAGGATCCTCATCCGGCTGGGCTGTCTTCAAACGCCCTTCATAAAAGACCGTACTTAATACTTCAGCTAAATCTTCATTAAGGCGGTATTGCGTATCATAAAAGGTAGTAAGCGGACGGTTTTTATCATGCCAGTCAAATAGATCTTCCGTGGTCTCGGCATCCGAAGCAAAAGTAAAAATATCTTCTTCCAAGAAATTTCGGGCCTGTTTATCATCTGTCAGCGCAATAGGCGGTAACTGCATAGGGTCACCAACCACCACAATATGATTCTTCGCCTTCGCAGCCAATACCATCAAGTAGGGTAAGTTGGCCATCGAAGCCTCATCAATAACCACCGCATCAAAATGTTGCCCATCAAACAGGTCGGAAGTACAGACCTTAGCCAGTGTCGTTGCCACCAGCTGCTTTTTTTTGAGCTCAAAGCGTTCATTTACGGTAATCAATCTCTCTATTTTCTCCTCCAGTGCTATCTCACCCCCATGCTTATCCACACGCTCTCCCAGCCTGTTGATCTCCTCATCAAGCTCTTGGGGTACCTCCTCACCATGCTCCATCAGGTTGTCGATCTCCTTCTGCAGCTTCTGGTACTTCCCTAATAAGTTATCCAGGGTTGCAGCCTTCTCTTGCTGTTGTTGTTTCTTCTTTTCGATATGCTGATCAAACAGCACTGATTCTAATCGCTCGCTATCCAGCGCCATCTCCCCAAATCGGGTTACCTTCTTCTCCAGATGATCTTTTTCTGCGGATGTCAACGCTTTTAAAGCACTTAACAGGCCTACATCCACAGCCCGATTGGTATTCGCTGCAAAAAGCACTCGCTTCCCCTTTATAAGATAATTTGCAATCATAAAGCCCAATGTCGAGGTCTTACCCGTGCCCGGGGGGCCCCATACATAGAGCACTTCATTTTGCAGTGATTTGATAAGTGACTCATGTTGCGAATCATTTCGACGGCTGTCATCCAATACGCGAGTACTTTCGTCATCAGTATGATGCTCATCAGCATCGGGATAAAACAAACTGCCTACTCGTTCGCGTTCTTCTTTCTTATCGTCACCGAGTAAGCGCTCCAGTTCGCTACGTAGCTTGCGAAGTACAAAATCATTTTCCCACTCCACACTCACCTTGGGTACGGTGGCTCCATAATTATGAGGAAAATGCAACACCACTTTTTTGTCTCCCACCTCTACCGGGTAGAGTTCAAGCTCGTCATCATGATCTTCCAGCTCTCCCTGTATCACCTCAGCAAAACGAAGTGACTTATTACGAGATTCAAATTCATAATAAAACGTATTGGGCGGATGGTCTTCTAGGCGCCTGCCGTCGAAAAGTACATCTTGAGCCGGTCGCTCCCGAACGGTCTCGATCTCGGCATTAATTGCCTCAAGTGCCTGCTCAATCAGGCCCGATATTTTTTGTTTGCTGCTCATCTGAAATTCTAAGTAATTAAGATATTCACAAATTTTGGCACAACACGCAGTTATTCCTATTGATCCCAGAGTTCTGATCGAATGGTCTTCGCGCTTTGCTCAGAAATCCGGTATTCGAGCTGGATACGACGTCGTTCGGGAATTTTTTTCTCCACAAGTTTAGCACTTTGTGAGGTATACAATATTAAATCTGTTTCTCTAACAAAAAGAGGGAGCGACTCCCCATAAGTAGCGCCTGCTACAAATGAACCGCTAAAATTAATACTGACCTTAAGCTCATCAATAATTTGGGGGATGGTCTGGTCTTCAGCTGTTACGAGTCCGATAGTATCAATAGCTGCACGATCTACCAATGACAATAAAGTGTCCGGATCAATGCTATAAACAATAGGCAGTAACCGTCCTTTTTCAGAAAAGTCACGGAATTTATTTAACAACTGAATTGGTACAAATAGCGCATCATACTTAACCGTTTCATTATATTGATTAGACTTAAGGATCCGACTTCGAACCCCAACTTCATCTTTAATGGCATCGGCGACCATACGTCCTAACTCTTCCGTCACCCCTATACTGGCACAACTTTCAATACGGTCGGGCCAATCCATAAAACTTAGCTGTTCTTGAAACAACTCATCAATTTCTGTCTCATCGAGTCCGTAACCGATCAGTTCCTCCAGCAGTTTACGCATCTTTTCAGCCCCTACTTCCAAACGATCAGCCTTATCAAGGTTCGTATTCTGGCGTTCTACGATAAAGCCCTTCCCACGTTCTCCGCGTATGAGACCTTCATCAGCTAAAATATGATATGCTTTCCGTACGGTATGGAAACTAGATTCAAGCTGCTGCCCCAATTGACGGGTAGAGGGCAACATTTCACCCACGCGAAATTGCTTGGTAGCAATCATTAAGCGAATACGGTCAGCAATATATTTGGCAGAAGTTTTCAAAAATAGACATACTCTTTTTAAAGTTTACAGCACTAAAGATAGGTGTTAGAATGATCATTCTCACAGTTCGTTTTAATCTTTAAGATCTTTCTACATCTAGAATTATACCTTTTTGACACTACCAGAAGAACCGTTAACAAAAATAGCTCTAAACTTGGTCAACCCTGTCGTTTTTAAAGTATATTCAACTAAGTTGAACAGACTCCTATCCTTTTAAAAACATAGTTGCTTTTCCAGCCATATTACTTCAAATTGTTAGCGACCTTCATTAAGATGGTTCATATTCATTAGGGCAAAAAAGGGGTAAATATTCGCAACTTATCAAAAAAAACACACCTGGCGATATTAGCTGCCGGTTTTTTTCTGATTGGCTTGCTGGGATTTTCAACAGGTATTTTTGATGCACTTGACCGTTTAATATTAGACTCTAAGTTCCGATACCTCCAGCAAGAAGATCCGAACAAAAAGATTGTACTTGTTAGCATAGATGAAAAAAGCCTCTCCTATTTTAATAAAAATGGGATGTATTGGCCTTGGCCCCGAGAGTTTTATCAAATAACAACAGACTACCTGTCGCAATCGGGAGCCGAACTCATTATATATGATATTCTTTTTGATACCCCGGATTTTGATCGCCGTAATATCTCTGGCACGCGAAGCGATAAACGGTTTATACAATCGCTTGAGAATGCCCAAAACAGTATTCTTGCATTTAAATCAACAGCAGCTCAAGATTCTATTGGTGCAGCCGTCAATCAGTATGCTGCGCTTAAACACTATCAAATAAATGATAAGGGCCCATATCAACAACCGCACCTGCTTACATCTAGGCCGATACAAAAGCTAGCCCAGTCGACCAAGCGTATGGGCAATACTGTTATGTCTGCCGATGAGGACGGGTTGATCCGAACAGTACACCTTTTTGATAGCTTAGCTCATAAAGGATATGTACCTACTTTATCAATGGCAGCTTATCTAGAATTACTTGATGGCAAACCTAAATTGGAATGGAAAAAACAGGGACTGCAAGTTGGAGATAAAGTTGTCCCACTTCAAGAAAACGGAGACTATCTTATCAACTGGTATAGTAAAGGAGGCGTACAGGAGGGTACCTTTCCTTATTACTCATTTCATGCTATTGTTCAGAGTGCCATCCAGAAAATGAGAGATTCTACTGCAACCGTCCCACTCCCGCCATCTGTATTTCAAGATAAAATTGTGATTATAGGAGCCTCTGCAGCTGGACTTGGAGATATTAAAAGCACACCTATGAGTTCCCTGGAAGCCTTCCCCGGCATGGAAATTCAGGCCACTATCCTAAACAACCTTATAGGAGAGAATTTTATAACCCAGCCTCCTTCCTGGCTGAACGGTGTTATTCTGTTACTGCTATGTGTTGGAATACCAATTTTAATTGCATACAGCCGTCCAACAAAGGGGGCCTCAATAACAATCGGAATATTAATACTGATTTTATTATCCGGACTGGCACTTTTTAGCTTCAGCAGAATCTGGATTCCTACCGGTATGTTTTTTGTAATGGGGGTGATTACTTATAGTGGCTCTGCAGCATACAAATATTTTGCCGAAGAAAAACAAAAGAAAAAGATAAGATCTGCTTTTGGTCAATACGTACAACCTGAGTTTGTAAAACAGCTTATTGCCCAACCCAAGTTGTTAAAATTAGGAGGAGAAAAGAAACATCTTACGGTTATGTTTTCAGATTTGGCCGGCTTTACCAGCATTTCTGAGTCTAAACCTCCAGAAGAACTGGTATCCTTTCTGAATGAATACCTTGGGGCTATGACAAACATCATTTTTGACCACTCGGGAACAGTAGATAAATATATTGGAGATGCTGTTATGGCATTTTGGGGGGCTCCCATCAGCCAGGAAAATCATGCGGAACTCGCCTGTCGCAGTACCATAAAAATGCTTGAAAAGGTTAATCAGATGACTCCACAAAATACTGATACCCATGCACGTTTCGGTATTGCAACCGGTGATATGATTGTAGGAAATATTGGCTCATATAATCGCTTTAACTATACCGTACTCGGAGATACAGTCAACCTTGCAGCCCGACTCGAAGCAGCAAATAAGAACTATGGGAGTCGCGCTATGATTTCTGAAAAAACTTATGAATTAGTAAAAAAGCAGTTTGTATGCCGCCCACTTGATATGCTAGTCGTTAAGGGGAAAACAAAACCTGTACGCGTTTATGAACTTATGGCAGATAAAGAATCACCAAATAACCTTGAAAGGCTTAATAAGGCAACGTATCTCTACCAGAATGGCTTAAATCACTACTACAATAGAAATTGGAATGAGGCTATTACTGCTTTCAGAGAAGTAACAGAATTACTGCCTGAAGACGGTCCTTCGCTCATGTATATCGAGAGATGTCAAAAATTCATTAAAGAACCGCCCCCTGCCAACTGGGATGGCGTTTTCCACCTCAAAACAAAATAACAAATCAACTATGTTTCGAAAGTACCTTGTACCTTCGTTCATCTTTCTTCTAGTTACAGGAATTGCTGCAACCATTGCATTAAAAACATTAAACATCAAGAACAGTGTAGATATGCGTAATGGGCCTGGCTCATACTATAAACTACTTCTCAGGCTACAACCCGGATCAGAAGTGGAACAGTTAGAACGAGAGCAGCAATGGTTGAAAGTTAAGACCCCAAAAGAGGTAGGGTGGATACCGGAGCGTTCTGTTTATACACAAAAACAAAAAAAAGAACCTGATGATAACGGCTCCTTAAAAGAGACTGCAGAGAATGCCTTTGATGAACTCTCCGATAAAAAAAATGATACTGCTAGTGATCCGTATGCCTCACGGGCCCAGGTTGCAGCTGCTGTAAAAGGATTTGCCCAAAGCTTTACTTCCCAGAAAACAACTGCTCAAGAAGAGAACCTTCTTAAGAACTTTGATAGTTATGTAGATAAAGCTGCCTACAAACAATTCAGAAATCAAAGGTTAGATAACTGGAGTTGGGCCAAGGCACAATCACGACTCGCAATAGATCCTGGTAAGGCCCCTGCCTTAAACCCTCAAAGAGAACAAGCAGGATGGGGCATTGCCAATGTTATAGCCCAGCGAGGACTCCTAAAAGATAAAGCCTTACAGCAGTATTTAACTCATATTGCATTAGTAATAGCTGAAAACTCTCATCGCTATGAAACCACTGTTCAGGTCTATATTCTGGAGACTAACAAAATCACAGGCTTTGCCGCTCCAAACGGCAGTATCTTTGTCTCCAAGGGGGCGCTTCAACTTATGAAGAATGAAGCAGGATTTGCCTATTTCGTTGCTCATGAATTAGCACATATTGTCTTTAATCACGGTGCTAAAGAAACAGAAAAACGGGAACCAAAAATTAGAGCTGAAGAAGGGTTCGAAGAATTAAATGAAGAGACAGGACAAAATAGAGATCAAAAGTATATTGAAACAGAAGCAGAACTAACGAAATGGGCTAACCAAGTTTACGAATACACGATTAAAGATCGCCTTAATGAATATGAATATGAAGCCGATTACTGGGGACTTGCATATACCTATAGGGCAGGATACGACGCTTACCAGGGACTTGAACTGCTAAAGCGAATTTATGACCGTCAAGGAGATTTTGACCGAGGTATTGGCCTTGTAAAATGGGAAGGTACTTCGTTGCGAAAAAGAATTACTAAAGTTAAAAAACACCTTCAAGATTTTAATATATCGTCCGGCTTTGGAAACCAGCACACATCAACATTCCAACAAATGGTAAGGGATATATAAAAGGCAGGACTTTTAGTGCCCTGCCTTTTTATTTCACACTGTTTTATGTAACCATCATTAAATAAAATGGTATAAGGTGATTAAAATGTAGGAAGGTTAGCTTTCAATTCAATCATCGCCATTCGCCCAATTGTTGGAGAAGCAACAAACTCTCGGACTTCGGATCCAAACAAATTAGTAACCTGTGCCGACACAGTTACATAATCGCTAAACTTATAACCTCCACTTATATCAATATTTACAAAGCCTCCCAAAGGACCGTCATTCCAGTCTCTGCCTACCCGTGCATTTTCAACAACAGGATCACCACCTACGGTAATATCTCTGTTTGTCTCTGATGCTACATTGATTCCTGAGAAGAAGTTATAACTCTGAACCCAGCGTCCAAATATGCTTCCAAAAAACTTGTCTTTATTAACATTGAGCCCGAGACTTATTTTGTTTTTTGGGGTGTTAATAGGCAAGTCTGTGGTCTGCACCTCACCATCTCCATTCGCATCATTGGACAGATCACTTTTATCCAAGGAAAAATCAAAATATGAGTAATTCATCTTAATACTTATTTCATCATTAATGAAATAATTCAGCCCCAGATCAAAACCATAAGTATTAACTTTACCATAGTTTAAATAGGTGAGCACAAAGTCACCAGGCTGTACAATACCGCTCTGGAGTTCACTAATAGGCTGGTCGCCTCTTTTTGTAACGATAGGACCACCTGAGAATGCTTGAGGAACAATATTGTTTAAGGGACTTAAAAAGTCTTCGGAGAAATTATAATACGCATTAGCATCTACAAACAGATTTGAAAGTGGAGTTCCCTTATATCCCAACTCCAAAGTCTGTATAGTTTCCACATCAATGGGATCAATTGTTGAACCATCGCTAAGTGTAAACCCTTCACCATTACCCAATACGATACCCCCAAATAGGTTCATCTCCATGTTTAGGATTGTAGGAGCTGCAATTCCCTTGCCGTAGGTAAATCGCCAAGTGCCCTTTTCCCCTACCCGTAACAATCCTGCTTTAGGGATAAAGTTGAATCCATATTTATCGTGATTATCCCCTCGAGCTGCAAATATAGCTTTTAGACCACCAAAGCCCAGCGTTTTTTCCAATTGAACAGAAAACCCAATTTGGTTGATAACAATATCACTATTCCCATCACTATCCAGCAGGTATGTCCCCTTACTGTTTGCGATGTCTCGTTGATATTGTGCACCAATAATGTAATTAAAGTTACCGATATTGTTATTATACTGGACTTCTGCTGCCAAACGCCTAGAATCATCTTTAAAAACCGAACCCCGATCTAGGGCTACTCCATTGCTGGGCGAACTACCAGCCCATTGCTCCGTAAATGAACGTTCCCGCGCCTCTTCTTCACTGAATCCGGCATTTTTGAATGTAAGGTAATTTTGCGTTCGCTGGTTCATTGCAAAAGTATCATCGGTCTTACTCCAGGTGTGGTTTACCTGCATAAACAAGTTTTCTGAACTAAATCGTCCTTGCAGGTAATGAACTTGCCAGTCTTTGATATTATTTCTTCCGGCATTTGTCACCCCAATATAATTACTGTTACTACCCCCGTAATTCAAAATAATGTCTGATTCGTCCCCTACATCGAAATACAGTCCTGCTTCTCCTTTGAGCACATCAAAATCCGGTTCCAATCCTATTTCACGAGATGCCTGGCTACCAAAATATACGGTGTCGGTATAAGCAAACTCTTTACCACGGGTATATCCTCCGGTTATTTTCAGACCTACCCCCTCAGTTATTTCATCAGCGTAACGTAAACGTCCTGTAAACTGTTCTTGGCTACCTCCACCTACCACGACAGTGGTACCTTCAGTATTCCTGGGATCCTTGGATATGGTATTGATAAGACCATTATGAGCATTAGGGCCATACAATGCTGCAGAAGGACCCAACACCACCTCTGTTCGGGCTATGTCTTCTTTTATCTTAGGCTCCATCAAACCGAATGGTAACTCAGTAGCAATTAACGTAGAAAGCCGACCATCAGTCATTTGCAATACCTTCGTATTAAAAGCACTGTTAAAACCACGTACATTGATACCTGTTCCATAAACACCAGTACGAACGTAGTCAACACCTTTTAACCTAGAGAGCAACTCCCCGGTATTAAACGAAGCAGACTGCGAAAGCTGTTGATCGTCAATAACCTCGATTGTAGCAGGAGCATCTGTAATTTTTTCTGCGCTCCTCCCCTTTGAAGCTGATACAACCACCTCATTCCCAGACCAAACGGTCTTCTCCAGCTGAATATCCACAGTTACTGTTTTCCCTGCTTCGACAGTAACAGGATCACTCTCAAATGACCCGAAACCAAGATAAGTGGCTTTTACTCTATATTGGCCATTAGCAAGGTCAGTAATCTTGTAAATTCCTGATTTATCTGTGGCCGCACCTTTAGTGGTGCCTACCAAAGATACATTAACCCCGGGCATGACCTCTCCGGTTTCCTCATCTGTAACCGTCCCCGTTATAGTGCCACTATTTTGCGCCCAGGCACTTGATGCTATAAACATCAAGGCACAGAACAATGTAATAGTTACTAGTTTTCTCATAATAATCCCCATTTATTATTTATGTTACCGTTTATTTCTTTTCATGTTTATCAAAGTTTTGGAAAATTTCAAACATTAATTACGTAAATCGTTATTTTTACTCTCAAAATACCCCACCATGGTATCAAGTACCTCTCCTTGCTTTTCTATAAAGGGTGTATGTCCACAATCATCGATGAACTTTTTATCAACTTTCCCCCCTTGCCCCAGATATTGCTGCAATGCATATTTAATTTGAGCTATCATCGGTTGTGGAGGATAGCTATCACTACCCGGCCAACCTTTCCTTAACTTCAACTTTCCCTGGTACCCCGGGTCAGAATATGACTGATCGGAAATAATTTTGTCATCTTTTCCGTGAATCCAGAGCAGTGGTGGCTTAGGACTAGCCTCTACAAATTGCTGTAGTAAATTGGTATTGTATTTGGGAGAAAGCGCATTTACCGGCCCATATTTACCGGGCGCTACCCCCGGCCAATAATCAGATTTCCTGTAATCACCCGGATATTTCATTTCTCCAGTATGAATTTGGAGCATGGCTGACAAGATTTCATCTTCTCGCTCCGCCCGAAACCCTTCTTTCCAAAAAAGCCTGTTCATTGTATTCCTTGGTGAAAACAAAGGATCTTCTGTCGACCGATCTCCGGCCCTGAGACGTTCCACAAATTCATCAACCACAATACCGCCCCCTGAACCGGAATAATCCTTATTATTTGCGATTCCCGTGGCTTCGTGAATGCCTCCAAACCCCATGGGCGGTCCCGGTGAAATAAGTGTTACGGTGTCAATAAAATTTGCCATTCGATCAATCATCCCCCAGCATACAAACCCTCCCAGAGAATGGCCTACCAAATGATAATGCGATAACTCCAAGGCATTAACTAATGAAGCCAGATCCTCAACCCAATCTTCTATTCCTTTTGTAGCATCAATAATTTGGTCTTCAGTCTGCCCAAACCCACGCAGATCGGGTGCTATACAGTAGTATTTATCAGATAGAGCCTTCATTAACGGCTCCCAGACAGTTGAAGAACAGGTATTTCCATGCAAAAATAACACAGGCGGACTTGCTACTTCACCAGCGATAAGCAAGTGCATCCGGATTCTTTCGGTAGTTATAAACCGAGAAGTGACACCCTTAAGATGAGTGATTTCATTCATGCTTCAATGACCTAAATTCCTCTTCCAGATCCCGTTTCTGAATTTTATTAGAGTCCCCCACCGGAAGTTCATCTCTAAACGCAATATGTTTGGGCAACTGATATCCCGCTAAATATTTCCGGCAATGCGATAACAGAACCTCTTCTGATAATACAGCATCATCATGTACCACAACAAAGGCACAGCCGACTTCTCCCCACTGTTCATCCGGCACACCAATAACGGCTACTTGTGCTACTGCATCGTGCTCATAAATTACTTTCTCTACCTGAACCGGGTAAACATTCTCACCGCCACTGATATACATCTCCTTTTTGCGCCCCACCATATAATAGTAACCATCATTATCACAACGGAATAGGTCACCTGTATGCAACCAACCTTCATCAAGGGCTTGGTCTGTAGCTTCTGAATTTTGCCAATAACCTGAAAACACATGCGGTCCTTTCATCAAGAGTTCCCCCACCTCTCCTCTGGATACTTCCTCATTTTGCTCATCAACAATTTTGACCCCTATATGGAAATTTGGAAAGCCTACTGACCCTTTTTTACGGATAGCATCTTCGGCAGGAAGCGAATAACAATTGGGGCCGGCTTCGGTAAGGCCATAGCCCTGACGAATGGGTACTCCCTTCTCTTGGTATTTTTTGATAATAGGAACGGGACATGATTCACCACCACATATAGCAAAACGGACACTACTAAAATCAGTATTCATAAAACTTTCTTCCTCCATCATCATACGTAACATGGTGGGGATCCCAAACAGTATACTAACCTCCTCTTCTTCTATCAGATTGTTACATGCTGCTGCATCAAATTCTGATTGCAGTACCAGCTTGCCCCCATGATGAATTAACGGCGTTAGTAATACATGCCAACCGCCGGTGTGATAAAAAGGAGTATTTACAAAAGAAGAATCATCGGACGTGAGCCCGAGGCTGATCTCAGTATTGAGGGAATTCCAGTGAACCTGCTGCCATGAAATCATTGCCCCCTTTGAACGACCGGTAGTACCAGAAGTATAGAGAATCATTGCGATTTCTTCGGCTTTGGCATGGTATAGCTCCAGTTTGCCTCCTTCGGACTTCAGAACATTTTGTATGGTGTCTATAGACAATAGTGAGTACTCCTTACCGGCCTCTTTCACCACCGATTTAAATTTATCAGCATACACCAGCAGATGCGGCTTAGAGTCCTCAACTAATTCCATGAGACCCGCTTTGGGTAACCGATAGTTCAACGGGACCATAATGACCCCGACTTTTGCGCATGCAAAGAACAACACTATATATTCTATGTTGTTTTTGGATACCACGGCCAAGCGATCTCCTGCTTCAAGACCCTGATTGTGCTGGAGGTAAAATGCCAATCGGTCGGCCTGTTCATTCAATTTCTCATACGTATATCGATTACCCGAAGAGGTATCGATTACTGCCTCTTTATGGGGCGTATGCCGCTTCCGTTTTGTTAGCCAATCGTTATAATACATATTATTGTGCTACTGCTGATTCCGTTTTCTCACTTCTCAGAGTAAGTCCCCTGTTCTTTGTGGCGTATATGCTAAAACCAACAGCTACTGCACTAATAATCGCCAGGGCTGCTGCCACTCCTGGATTTTCTCCGTCCGCTTCTGAAAAAGGAACTCTTATCTGTCCATAATACACCGTAAAATGCACAATGACTGCTGTTACCGATGCCCAAATGGGAGCAGATTTGGGTACATCACGAAAGAACATCCCCATTAAAATGGGTACAAAGGCTGCTGAGAAGTAGGCATAAACACCATTTTGAGCAAAAATGCCTACGCTTAATTTGGGGTTCATGAGCTGTTGCCATGAAAGTATTGCGGCAACAATAGCCATGGCTACAATTACCACACGATTACAAACGAGTTTTGCCGGCAAGCCCCACAATTCTCGTTCAAATAGTGATGATCCCCCTAAGGGGCCGATAATATCATTAGTAATAGAGGTTGACAGGGACTGTATTAGACTTTCGAGTGTAGAGATACCTGCTGAAATCAATCCCAAAACTATAATAAGTGCTACCGCTACCGTAAATTCTTTAACAACGTAGGCCGAAATGATACCATCCATTGGCAATGCCTCTCCATTAACTGATAAATCAGCAAAGCTTATACGCGCGTATAATCCTGCGATGACGACCAAAAAGAATAAAAATTGAGCCGCTATGCCAACTAATAGGTACCGGTTCACATCCTTTTCATTGTTAAGTAACAACGATTTCGTAAGTATATGCGGCTGACAAACAATGGCAATACCTACAATAAAGGGAGCCACAAATATTTCAAAGTAATCTCGAAACAGGAAACTACTATCATTAGTCAGCTGCGTTAGTTTGGGATCGATAGCATTCAGTTTATCCAAAAAGCCTGAGATGCCATTGCTAAAATGTTCGTATCCGGAGCCCAACAGTATAAATGCCACAATCACCATCAGCACCGCTTGGATAGTATTTGTATATACCATGGAATTGGCCCCCCCGTACATCATATATCCGAAAATAAATATGATAATACCGGTGAGTACATAAAGTTCTGGCAGATTTAACGTACTGGAGAGCACTTTGGTAAGTCCCACGCAAATCAGCACAATAAAAGTTATAAGCAGCAACGATAAGAATCCGAAAAAGATGCCAAACCTTCTGCTATCGTATTTTTTTCGAATCCAGTCGGCCATACTTAACGCTTTGACATTAGCCCCATAGCTTCGAAATCCCTTTGTGAATAAGATCAACGATCCTAAAGTTGCCAGCGGAAGGGCTAGGCCCAGGGCGATAACACCACTAAATCCGTACAGGGCAACAAAACCTGGATTAATTATAAAAGTTGCTGCACTAGTGATAGATGCTGCCAATGAGAGCCCCACTGCAGTAGGCGAAAACATCATACTGCCCAAAGCGTAATCATCCAACTCTTTGGTTTGTCCGGCCCCTCTAATTACGAAATAGAGTATGATCGCGGCATAACAGAGAATCAGAATCCAACCTGCTGTAACCATTGTGGATGATGCTAGGTCCATATCTATATACTTTTGCATTATAATTTTGACTTATTGTGGTAAAGCCGCTGCTACTATCTAACTACCATCGATAAGCACAAGCTCCAAAGTGAAGCCCCCCACCCGAACCAACAAAAACCAAAAGGTCACCATCCTTAACCGCCCCATCTCGTAGTGCTTTATCAAAAACCATGGGAATGGCTGCCGAACCAGTGTACCCAAAGCGATCCATAATAGTAGGGGCTGTATCACGCTCCAGAGAGAGGTTATCCATAGTTTCCCAAATCTGGTTAATATTTATCTGAGTCATATAAGCACCGGCAATATCATCAGTATTAAATTTTGCTTTCTCAGCCATTTTGCGAATCATATCTGTCCAAATACGTGGATTTATCTCTTTTGGAAACTTTTCGACAAACTGAAGACATTGAGAACCTCCCTTCGTCTCACTCCGGGCCGCGGGTGCCGCTGCCCCGCCACCATAAATCCCCATATGTTTATAATACTCTGGTTTGGTACGCAAGTCGGATGCTAAAAAACCAACTCGCTTTTCATCTGTTGGTTCCAAAATAACAGCACCGGCTCCATCAGCAAATAACGTTACCGTTTTCTTATCATCCATATTTAAAAATCGACTCATCCCATAAGCTCCCATTACCATTACTTTTTGATAAGTAGCATCTGTTACCATCATACTATTGGCCAATGATAGTGCGGTAGGAAAGCCCGCACAGGCGGTATTAGTATCTAGAGAAGTAGCATTGGCAAGGCCCATCTTATGCTGTACTACTGATGCAGTAGAAGGGGAAATAAAATCTGGTGTATCTGTTGCAATTATCAACAGATCAATATCTTCTGGTTCCAATTCGGCCATCTCTAAGGCTTCCTGACCGGCCTGTACACATAAATCACTCGTAGACTGTCCTTCTTCCATCCAGCGGCGTTCACGAATCGTCAAATTTTCACGTAGCCAAGTGTCAACATCTTCTCCAAGCAGTTTATTAAACCATTCATTCTTTATAACCCTATCTGGGGCGTAAGAACCACTTGCGATAATCTTAGAGTGTCTCATTATACTACTAATCCCCCATCTACCTGTATAACGGTTCCCGTAATATATTCGGCTTGATCCGATGCTAAAAAGAGATAAGCAGCTGCAATATCTTTTGGTTTGCCGAGACGTCCCAGCGGTGTTTGATCTTTAAGCTGATTGAGTACCTTTTCAGGCACTGTATCGACCATGGGCGTTTCAATAAAGCCGGGGGCTACTGCATTTACCCGAATACCTTTGCGTCCTAACTCTCGAGCCCATGTCTTGGTAAGCCCAACTACACCCGATTTTGTAGCCACATAATTACTTTGCCCAAAATTACCGTATAATCCTACCACTGAGCTGGCATTTAATATCACCCCGGATTCCTGATCTCGCATTAACCCAGATGCCGCCTTTCCGCAATAGAAGACCCCATTTAAATTAACATCCATGACTTGCTGCCACTCGTCTGGATCCATTTTTTTAAGCGTTGCATCCCGTGTAATTCCTGCATTGTTTACGAGCACATCCAGCCTGCTCCACCGCTCCTGTAATTCAGACATCGTTTGCTTTACAGCTTCATAACTAGTAACGTCCAACTTCTCAAAATGGACATTATTCCCCTCATCAGTCCATTTTTGAGCCAATTCCTTACCGGCCTTTTCGGCCATATCCCAAATTTCCACCTTTGCTCCTCTATCAATAAACTGCTGAGCAGTTTCCCGACCGATACCACCGGCTCCACCTGTTATCAACACTACCTTATTTTCAAAATCCATCATAAACTGCAATCGATATTATTTATTTAAAAAACTTATAATCATTCCATTTACCATTTTTGATTGCTCAAAGTGAACAAAATGACCGGCTTTTTCTATCATCTGCAACTCACTTCTGGGCAATTTATCATGACCAAAGCTTGCTACCTTTCTTGTCGTTAATTTGGGATGTACCTGTCGATTAGGAATAAGGCCATCTTGCTTACCGAAAATGATTAGCGTTGGCTGCTCCACTTTATGCAATTTATCCGCAACCGGATGCATTAACATCGCTTTCACCGATGCTGCATACGCTCGTGCGTATCCATCAAAATTATTAGCCTTTCGAATCTTTATTCGATCTTCAATCATAAACTCTGCCTCTTCAGGAAAATCCCAAAAAGTAGTCTTAAACGTCTGTCGCACCAATGAATCTGGTGTTGCCTTAATGGAAGATGGAGTTACAAAGCTGCTTATCATCTGCCCCTCCTGTTCTGTAAACTTTTCAAATCCTGCAGGCGCTAGCAATATCAGTTTTGATACTTTTTCTGAATGACTCAATGCGGCCTGCAAGGAAATTTGTGCCCCCATAGAATGCCCTACCCAGCTTGCTTTTTCGATACCCAGCGAATCTTGTAACTGAACCACCGTTTCAGCAAAAAACGGTATACTATAATCAGCTACATTCTTTGAACTCTTACCAAAACCTGGCAAATCTACAGCGATAACCCTAAATGACTTTCGCAAAATCCGAATATTCTTTTTCCATGCCGGAATGTAACTTCCAAGGCCATGGACCATCATGATAACCGGCCCTTCTCCAACATCTGTATAGGCAATACGATCTCCAGTACCCAATTGCTGGTATTCAACCGAATAGGGGTAGTCGAGATCAGAAAATTGCAGCGACTGTCCCTTAAGAAGGGAGAAAGGAATGAGTAAAGTGATTCCCAAAAACCCAAGTAATGCTATATGTTGAAGCTTTTCTTTCATACAAACTCAATTTATTAAATATTTGAAAAGTTCCAAACGTTAAATTTTAAAAAAATTATTCCGAAATCTCTTCGTGTTGTTCTTCCCAAGCTTTCATAAATTTTTTGTTATACTCATCCATCAGTTCATAAAAGGATTTCATCATTTTCATCTGCTTTTCTACATAGTCTGCTGATGAGGAATCCATCCCTTTAACTTGGGCCAGATACTTTTCAGCAATCTCAATATTGTCTTGCATCTTGTTTACCTGGTTGGAATACGCCTTCCCAAAGATATCTTCAGCAGTTTTATAGTAATCTTTTCGATCTCCGGGAATCCACACCTTCTCAATAAGTCCCCGCTCTTTGAGCCTGCGGCAGATTTGCGAGATAGGACCTTTACTCATCTCCAGCTTCTCCACAAAATCGTCCAATGATTGTGGGTCTTCTGATATAATCAGTAACCCTACAATACGTCCCATTAATGGATTTAATCCAAAATTACTATACCCTTCTGCAAAATCGGCTACTATCTGTTGCATAAGTTCGGGTTGTTTGGACATATCTGTGAAAAAATTATGATTATATAAGTTGAGAAATGATTTTGCTCTGTGCCTCTATAATTTGAAACTTTTCAAATTTTTGCAAACATATTTTTCAATGATTTTGAAGAGCTATCAGTTACCGGCTTATCATCACATAAGCTCCAAGAGAGTTGCAATCCCATTAAAGCGTTTATAAGCATCGACGGCAGAACTACCAGCAAGAGGCGAAGATTTGCAAAGCTCGCTTTTCTTACTCTAAGGCAGTTCCAATAACCAACCGTTCGCAACTAGCCGGTTACTATCGCTTGTCGACCAGCTTTTTAAGCTCTGAGACCAGCATCAGCGATTCAATAGGGGTCATGCGATTGGGATCACAGGCCTCAATCTTATCAATAAGCTGCTCTACGTGCGGGTCGAGCTGTGTTTGGAACAGCGACATCTGATCGATCTGCTCCTGTTTATCTAGCTCTTGGGCTGCCTTTTTTACCGCAGCCTTCTTTTTCTTGGCTCCTTCTTCAAGAGTGCCATTGCTGTCGGTCACATCTAAGCTATGGCTTTCCAAGTTTTGCAAAATCTCCTTTGCCCGTTCTATCACAATAGAAGGCAATCCAGCCATATCGGCCACCTGTATTCCATAGCTGTGATCAGCTCCCCCACGGACAAGCTTACGCAAGAAAATCACCTTATCATCATGCTCCTTCACCGACACATTGTAATTCACAATATGGTCATACATATTTTCAAGCTCATTGAGCTCGTGATAATGTGTAGCAAAGAGCGTCTTAGCCGCTACTGAAGGCTGATTATGCAGGTATTCGGCCAATGACCATGCAATACTAAGTCCATCAAAGGTACTGGTTCCACGACCGACCTCATCCAGCAAGATCAGCGAGTTTCGTGTTGCATTATTTAAAATATTTGCGGCCTCATTCATCTCTACAAGAAAGGTGCTCTCCCCTGCGGCCAGATTATCCGAAGCTCCCACACGAGTAAAGATCTTATCCACCAAGCCGATATGTGCCTCATCGGCCGGCACAAAACACCCAATTTGTGCCAAAAGCACAATCAAACCGGTCTGTCGCAGGATAATACTTTTACCCGCCATATTAGGACCAGTTATAATCAGGATCTGCTCATCTTCATTTTCAAGATGGATATCGTTGGGAATAAATGGGTCGCCCGGCGGCAAGGTCTTTTCTACAACTGGATGACGTCCTTTGGTAATATCGATCTTTTGATCATCAGCAATAGCAGGTTTGCAATAGTTGTTATGATACGAAACCTCGGCAAAACTCTGTAGGCAGTCCAACTCGGCTAAAGCTACTGCTACCTGTTGAACCTCTTCAGCAAAACCCGCGATTTCGATGCGAAGTTCTTCAAAAAGATCGTATTCCAACGATTTACTTTGTTCTTCAGATGAAAGAATTTTCTCTTCCACCTCTTTGAGCTCCGGGGTGATGTATCGCTCTGAATTTACCAAGGTCTGCTTTCGTATAAAATGCTCGGGCACCTTTTCGGTATGGGTCTTGGTTACTTCAATATAGTAGCCGTACACCTTATTATAACCAATTTTCAGCGAATCGATACCCGTTTCCGCTGCCAATTCATCTCTCGTATCGGCAATAAAATCTTTCCCGTTTCTGGCTACATTGCGCAGCTCATCCAGTTCTTCATTATAACCATCTTTAAAAATTCCGCCATCTCGCACGCTCGTAGGAGGTTCTTCTCCAATCGCATTTTCAATTTTTTCTTGCACCTCAATTAACAACTTCAGGCGTTCCAAAATATCAACAAGCAGTGGTTCCTCAAGCTGATTAAACTGCATCTTAATACGGGGTACCTGCGCTAGCGACTCTTTCAGGCTCACTAAATCACGGGGGGTTGCACGTCCTACACAGATTCGTGAAATAAGTCGCTCCAGATCACCCACCTGATCTAGTTCATCGCGAAGCTTATCGCGCACCTCATGATTTACGTTTAAAGCTTCTACCGCATTAAGGCGTTCCCGTATCGGCTGCATTCGTTTGAGGGGCCGCATTATCCACTTGCGCAGCATACGCCCTCCCATAGCCGTATTCGTCTCATCTAAAATTGAGATCAATGTTCCTTCACTGCCGTCATCCTGGATAGAGGTTATCAGTTCCAGATTCCTCTTGGTCGAGCCATCCAGCGCCATATATTCATTATTCTCAAACTTGTGCAGGCGCTTAATATGTCCCAGCGAAGCTTTCTGTGTTTCCTGGATATAATGCATTAGCGCGCCGGCAGCAACATGAGCTACATCCTGATCTTCGACCCCAAAACCCTTGAGAGAATGCGTCTCAAAATGATCAGTTAATAAGTTATAACCATAATCGCCTTCATACACCCAATCCTCAACAAAGGTCATATTGTAGTCCAAAAGGTATTCAGGTACATTATTTTTTAGCTTCTGAGGCAATAGCAGTTCAGCTGGTGTTATTGATTGCAAAAGATCGCCAAGCTGTTCTTTCGGCACTTCACTAAGAGCAAACTCACCTGTTGAAACATCTGCAAAGCCGATACCGGCGGTCTTCCCTTCCCAGTAAATTGCAGCTGCGTAATTATTACGCTTATGTTCCAGAAGCTTCTCAGACATAGTAACACCGGGAGTAGTAATCTCAGTCACCTCTCGTGAAACAATCTTTCGACCTGCTTTTTTTGCTTCTTTGGGATTTTCGACCTGCTCACATACTGCAACCCGGTAACCTTTCTTTACCAGTTTGGGCAAGTACGTATCGAGCGCGTGATAGGGGAAACCGGCAAGAGGCGTTTGATCACTACCGTTATTGCGCTTTGTCAATGTAATACCCAGCTCCTCACTAACCAGTTCTGCATCATCAGCGAAGGTTTCATAAAAGTCACCGACCCTAAAAAGTAAAATTGCCCCTTCATGTTCATCCTTAATATCATGATACTGACGCATCAACGGGGTAAGTGATTTTGTTTTGGTACTCATCGACAAGCAGTTATTTTATTTTTAAATTTTTCAGTACTATTAAAGCGGTACAGCAGCCGACTGGGTATTCGGCGTACCGTGCAATAATTATAAGCTGACTTAATAATTAGTATTCATTTATAGTGCAGAAGTATAAGAATTTCTGGCGGCTCATCGTAAAATTGATCAAAAAGAAGGACGTCTTTTTTAGTGCGTCAGCAATAACTTTTAATCTATTTATCTGTGCTATTCCTTTTATCCTTCTGATGATTTCCATTATTGGGTACGTACTTTCATATGAAGATGCTTTTGCAGAGATTATTCGATACGGACGAGAGCTTTTCCCAAGCTTTACTTATGAGTCGCAATCCGGTGATGTCTATCGGGGTGCCATCACCTTAGAAACCCTGCTTAAACCTCTTGTAGGAGCCCGCCGGATCTTTGGAATAGTCGGTACCGTTATCCTTATCTTCTTTTCACAAGGTTTTTTCCATACCCTCAAACATGTAGTGTTTGATATATTTGAATATGAAGATCGCAGGCACCCTATTTTAGAAATGGTATATAACTTTTTTACTTTCGGATTGGTTGGCGGTGTGTTTTTATTCTTTAGCTTAATTATATCACTGACATCCCTGCTCTCTTTTGATCAAATTGGGCTCCCCTTTACTGAAATGGTTATTAAACTAAGCTGGGTATATGATTTCTTAAATGTTCTTATTCCCATTGTATTTACTCTTATTCTTTTTTATACCATTTTTCGGTATATCAGTGAAAAACGTATGCAGCCTAAAGTAGCACTATTGGCTGCAGGTATCTACACCTTGCTTTTTGAAGCTGCCAAGCTCGGCGTAGGCTACTACCTGGAATATGCCCTCAGCGCATATCGCTATTTTTACCAGGGATATACCATCTTAGTAATTATTGGCATCTGGGCCTTCTATTCAGCAATTCTTTTTGTTATCAGTACGATTGTTGCACGCTCATACCAAGAACACTTCCTTAGCGAACCCTCTATCCCGGAGAATCCATATACAACTATCTCCTAGTATGACCGACCAAAAACTACCTCCTGCATTTTATCGGCGAACTGATGTTGTCACTATTGCCCGAGAATTGGTAGGGAAAGTTCTATGTACTTCTTTTGAAGGAACCATCACGAGTGGCATCATCACCGAAGCTGAAGCTTATTGTGGCCGTGGAGATCCTGCATGCCACGCTGATGGTGATACCAGAACAAAACGTACCGAGACGATGTACCAAGTCGGCGGCATTTCATATGTATACCTGTGCTATGGCATTCATCACCTTTTCAATGTGGTTACCAATATAGAAGACAAGGCGGATGCCGTACTAATACGGGCAATTAAACCGGTGGATGGTATTGACATCATGTTAAAACGACGGAGTTTCCAAAAAGCATCACCCGAATTAACGGCAGGGCCGGGTCGCCTTAGTCAAGCATTAAACATTACAACTAACCACGATGGTACTTCCCTTTTCAGTGAAACCATATGGATTGAAGATCGAGGAATCGTTTTTAATCCCGATCAAATACACGCAACTAAGCGTATTGGGGTTGATTACGCCGGTGAAGACGCTCAACTCCCTTGGCGTTTTTATCCCAAAGAAACTCCATGGATAAGCAAAAAATAAAAAAGCCCACCCCGATAAAATGGGAGTGGGCTCAGTAAGTAAAATCGAAAAAGGTTATTTCTTCATTGTATCTTGAGCAATTTTTTGGAAACGCTTCATCACTTCAGGATTAGACTGCACAGCACGCATAATTGCCTGAAACCGTTGTGGTTGCAATCCACTTTCCTGAATAACGGACATCATCTGTTGCTGAGCACCTTGCCGAACTTTCATCAACTTAGGCTGAATTTCCTTAATTGTTTGTTCTTCCTGAGGTGTCACATTCATAGAATCAGCCATCTTCTTATTACGCTTGCTCATCATAATCTGCTGAAACCGTTTCTCATCCATCTCTTTATCTTTAAGTGCAGCTTTTACTTCAGCCATCATCTTTTGCTGAATTTCACCATTTACCTTTTGCATCTTTTGGCTGGCAGTAGCAAATTTTTTCAGCTCTTTATCAGAAATACTGTCGGGCTGGGCGGCTTGTTGCTGCTTCATCTGTTGTCCTTGTGCAAATGCAGCACCTGCAATAAGAAAGAAGCCAAGAATGAAAACGGCAGAACGTTTAAAAATCTTCATATAGTATATTTGGTAGTAAATTGCGATTAGATAAATCTATTCGATAGTAGTCGAACAAATATATCGATTTTTTGTTCCGATCTAAAACAACCCGCTGTTCTAACCTGTTTACCAAATAAATATTTGAAAAAGCTAACAAAGCTAAAAAAATTTGTCCTCAATCGTACTTACTATATCCTGCAAGTTGAATATTGAATTACCGCTGTTTTTATTGGTAATGAAACTGGAGAATCTCGGACTTTAGAACTTGAGATCTCTATCAAATAATTACTTTTTAACATCATTTTAACAGTCAGTCCTAAATTTCCAAACTGCCTGTTTTAAACTGACCTATATCATAGAACAATTTGTTGACTATGCGCATTGTTTCTCTTTTACCAAGTACTACCGAGATTGTTGCTGCACTCGGAAGAAAAAATAAGCTTGTAGGACGTTCCCATGAGTGTGACTTCCCCGATGGCATTTCTGAACTCCCAGTCTGTACCGAACCTAAATTCAATCCTGACGGTACAAGCTATGAAATTGATCAACGGGTAAAAGCACTATTGCAAGAAGGACTATCGGTTTATAGGGTCAACCAGGAACAACTGAAAGAACTAAATCCAGACGTTATAATCACACAAGACCATTGCGAAGTTTGTGCAGTATCATTGGATGAGGTAAAAAAAGCTGTCCAATCTTCTGTTGGTGATCATGTTGAAGTAATATCCGTTTCACCCACAGATTTATCATCCGTGGTACGTTCTATACGGACTATTGCTGAGGCTATCAATGCCTCTGAGCAGGCCGAAAAGGTAATGCAACAAATGAAATCAGAACTACTGCATATTCAGAACAAAACAACCACACTGAATCATCCCGATATCTTAGCCATCGAATGGCTGGATCCACTTATGGCAGCCGGCAATTGGGTGCCCGAACTTATACAACTGGCTGGCGGACGGGCCCTTGGAGCTGAAGCGGGTAAGCATTCACCTTGGCTTGAGTGGAAGTCAATACAAAAATGGAATCCCGATATTATTACTATTATTCCTTGTGGATATGATATTGATCAAAGTCTTTCTGAATTATCACCTCTTACTTCCCAAAAAGGATGGAAAGAACTTGATGCCGTACGTAATAAACAAGTTTTTGTAGCAGACGGGAATCATTTTTTTAATCGCCCGGGTCCAAGGCTTGTAGAATCTACCCGTATTTTAGCTGAAATCATGCATCCGGCATCTTTTGAAAAACCCAACCAGAATTCGGGGCGCTGGATTAACCTTGCAAAACATCAATTTCACAAAAAAATTCAACAAATATGAGTAGAAAGATAGCCATTATCGGTGCAACATCAGGTATTGGTAGAGCTCTTGCAGTAGAACTCCATAATCGGGGGCATACAATTGGTGCCACCGGTCGTCGCGTTGAACGTCTCGAATCGTTAAAACAAGAGTTAGGCACACGTATCTCTACAGCTTATATGGATGTTACCGACTATGATGACGCCATTGATCAGCTGGAACTTCTAAAGCAACGCATGCATGGTATCGACAGCATTGTTATTAATGCCGGTGTTTCAAATTTTCAAAAACGGGTAAGCCACGAGGGAGATATGCATGTCATTGATGTAAATGTAAGAGGTTTCGCCAACTTGGCTGCCTATAGCTTTTCTATGTTTCACCGTCAGGAACATGGGCATATAATCGGTATCTCCTCGGTTGCCTCTTTTTTCGGCTGGGGATTAAGTGCCCCTTACAGTGCATCTAAAGCATTCATGAATACCTACCTGCAGGGGTATCGACAAAAAGCGAACCATACTGATGCTGATATATCAGTCACAACTATTATACCCGGTTTCGTGGAATCCGAAATGACAGAAGGCAAAAGAGGGATGTTCTGGGTTTCCGATACCGACAAAGCTGCAAACCAGATAGCTGATGCTATTAAAAAGAAAAAACATCGTGCATATGTCACAAAACGATGGCGATATGTAGTATGGCTGCTAAAATTAGTACCCCACTGGGTGTGGAATCGGATGTAATTTCGCTATACTTGGTTTTCATTAGAACCAACAACTTAAACAATCCTCAACCCTACCGTGTCTAGTACCAGTGCCGGCATCCTCTTATTTAGTCGAAAACCACATCTTCAATTACTTTTAGCCCATCCCGGCGGGCCTTACTGGTGGAATAAAGATGAAGGGGCATGGACTATACCAAAAGGAGAAATAGAAAAAAACGAACCCCCTTTAAAAGCAGCTAAAAGAGAGTTTGAAGAAGAGCTTGGGTTTATACCTGAAGGCGATTTTCTGGAACTAAATACCATTACCCAAAAAGGGGGAAAAACCGTGCATGCATGGGCTGTAGAATATCAAATACCTGATGATTTTATCTTTACGCCCAATTATTTTGAAATTGAGTGGCCACCAGACTCAGGAAAAACGGAAGAATTTCCTGAGATCGATCGCATCGAATATTTTGGCCCTTTTGAAGCACGAAAAAAAATCAACCCGGCGCAGCGACCATTCATTAATCGACTCATCACTATTTGCAGTAAATAAGAACGCTATTGCAACTACAAAAGTTATATAATACACAACAGATCGTAAACACATATAAACTGAGAGGAAAACAAAATGTTAGGAAAAAAACTATTGATGCTTGTCGGAGATTTTGGTGAAGATTATGAAATTATGGTTCCTTTTCAGGCCCTGCAAATGGTAGGTCATACCGTTCATGCCGTTTGTCCCGACAAAGAAGAGGGCGACATTGTTAAAACTGCAATTCACGACTTTGAGGGCGACCAAACTTACACAGAAAAACCGGGTCACAACTTCACTCTTAATGCAACATTTAATGAAATCACCCCAAGCGATTACGACGGATTAGTGATAGCAGGTGGTCGTGCACCCGAATATTTACGTCTCGAAAAAGATGTCTTGAACATGGTAGTGCATTTTTTCGAAAAAAATAAACCGGTAGCTGCCATTTGCCACGGGCTTCAAATTCTATCAGCCGCAGATGTAATCAGAGGCAAAACACTCACCGCTTATCCCGCTTGTGGTCCGGAAATGGAAGCAGCCGGAGCCCATTACAAAGAAGTAGAACCAACGGAAGTTGTTGTTGATGGAAACCTGGTAACCACACCAGCGTGGCCGGGCCATCCTAAATGGCTTTCAGCTTTCCTTGATGTACTTGGTACAAAAATTACTCATAAAGAAAGGGCCACTGCCTAGTATTATTTATTAATAGCGGGGAGAAATGACCTCCCCGCTTTTTTATTACCAAATAAAATGATCTATCCCATATTTTTTCGGCGTTCGGTTTCGTACTTCCTCTAAGCAACATCCTTACTTTCTTCTGTACTATACAACATTACAGATAAACACTTATCCACATCGGCTAATCGTGCAACGCTAAACTATTATAATCAGATACAAGAAACCTCAATTACTTATTAATTATTGAAAATTGTGGAGTTTGAGATGAGCGTGTAACATATGCATATTTACAACTATTTAAATAACATATTGCACTCATTATTCGATATTAATCTGAAAGGATTGTATAATGCTAAGCTATTAAGAAACTGACACTTACGCATATTGGCTAAAACATAATTGAAGGCATGGTCAATAGAATTAAAAGCGTTACAAGATGGGGGCTTCTGCTATTTATGATATTAGGTTGTAGCTCTACACCCCCATCCGAGAATATTATTAAGAAGCTTACTCTACCCGAAGATTTTTCAGTTGAGGTATATGCAGAAGATCTACCTGATGTCCGCCAGTTAGCCCGAGGAGATGATGGTACTATCTATGCCGGTAGTCGTAATGCAGGAAAGGTTTATGCTATCGCCGATAGAAATAATGACTTTAAAGCAGACAAAGTTTACGTCATTGCCGAAAATTTACGGTTGCCCAGTGGTATTGCATACCGTGAAGGGGACCTCTATATCGGTGCGGTCAGCAAAATACTGAAGTTAACCAATATTGATTCCCACCTTCAAGATCCACCTGAACCCAAGCTTATAACAGAGCAATATCCTACTGATGGTCATCACGGCTGGAAATTCATTGCTTTTGGACCTGACGGAAAACTGTATGTTCCCGTTGGCGCACCCTGCAATATCTGCAATCCTGATAAAGATATTTTTGCAACCATTACTCGCATCAATACTGATGGCACTAACCGTAAAATTATCGCTAAAGGGGTCCGTAACTCAGTAGGCTTTGATTGGCATCCTAAAACTGGCGAGCTTTGGTTTACCGATAACGGCCGTGATTGGATGGGAGATAATCGTCCTCCCTGTGAACTCAATCACCTAACTAAAAAGGGGCAGCATTTTGGTTATCCATATGTGCACGGAAATAACATTCAAGACCCGAAATTTGGGGATACTGCCAAGCACATAGACACTGAATTTAAAGCTCCGGCCCAAGAGCTGGGACCCCATGTTGCCCCCCTTGGAATGATCTTTTATACCGGAGATATGTTTCCTGATTCTTTTAAGAACCAAATATTAATAGCAGAGCATGGAAGTTGGAATAGAAGTAAAAAAATCGGTTATCGTATAACAAAGGTAAATTTAAAAAACGGGGAACCCACTTCCTACAAGCCCTTTATCAACGGTTGGTTACAAGAACAAGAAGCAGTATGGGGGCGCCCGGTTGATCTGCTACAGCTATCTGATGGATCTGTTTTAATTTCCGATGATCACAGCGGCACTATTTATCGCGTCACTTATAATTCATAATTAATGACCTTGTATGATCAATAAACGAAAAAGAAATGAATTTCGAGATGCTGGGCTGTTAATATTGCGTTTTGGGCTTGGCATCATGTTTATTATCCATGGCTATCCAAAAATGTTTGGCGGTCCCGAAATGTGGGCAGAGGTTGGCACTGCTGTCCAATATCTCGGGATTGATTTTGCCCCTATGTTTTTTGGATTCATGGCCGGAGTTACGGAATTTTTTGGAGGGATATTTTTAATAGCGGGGCTTTTTTTTACTCCCACTGCTTTTTTCTTACTAATTGTAATGCTCGTGGCAACAATTCAAGATTTGGGGGCAGGCGATTCTTTTTCCAGTTACTCGCATAGCATTGAAATGGCCATCGTTTTTCTGAGCCTGCTCCTAATTGATCCGGGAAAATATAGCCTGGACAAAAAGCTACAGGAAAAGCGTCGAAGGTCACGATATTAACTTCTAGTCGGAGATTCCAACTATGAAAGCAATGGTTTTACGTACTGTTGGAGAACCACTTGAACTGCAGAACCTGCCCAAGCCCGAAGCTAGCGAAGACCAGCTTTTGCTTCAAGTTAAAAGCTGTGGAATCTGTCGTACCGATCTGCATATCATAGATGGTGACCTCAGCAACCCTAAGCTACCACTCATATTAGGACATCAAGTGGTAGGTATCGTTAAAGAAGTTGGCTCCAGTACCACTGGCTTTTCGGTAGGGGATAAAGTGGGAGTACCGTGGCTTGGATACACCTGCGGCAGTTGTGAATTCTGTAAAAAAGGTCAAGAAAACCTCTGTAACAATGCCCTATTTACCGGTTATAATATAGATGGCGGTTTTGCGGAGTACGCCGTTGCCGATGCCCATTTCTGTTTCCCTATTCCCAAACAATATCCAACCTTGCAAGCAGCTCCCCTGCTTTGTGCAGGGCTTATCGGTTACCGATCACTTCGTAAAACAGCCAATGCCCAGACTATTGGTTTTTATGGATTTGGTTCAGCAGCACACATCCTAACACAAGTTGCATTGCATCAACAAAAAAATGTATATGCCTTTACCAAGCCCGGTGATACAGAAGGACAAAACTTCGCCCGTTCTTTAGGCGCTACATGGGCGGGCGGATCTGACACCATGCCTCCCCAAAAGCTGGATGCCGCTATTATTTTCGCTCCTGTAGGCCCGCTGGTTCCCAAAGCCCTTAATGCAATTAAAAAAGGGGGCAAGGTGGTATGTGCTGGTATTCACATGAGCGATATTCCCGGTTTTACCTATAGTGACCTTTGGGAAGAACGCTCCATAGAGTCAGTAGCCAACCTTACTCGTCAAGATGGTACTGATTTCATGGAACTAGCACCCAAAATTCCTATTAAGTCAAAAGTTACCAGCTACCCCCTGGAAGATGCCAATAAGGCTTTAAATGACCTTCGCGAAGGGAATTTTGAAGGCTCGGCAGTATTAAAAATCAATGAAGACTGACTAATATTCCAAAATATACTGACATCACGCAGTATTCTTTGTATATTTGGGGCCTCTGCAAAATATTTTTGAAACCTTTCTAAATGTACTCCTCCACATGCATGATATAGTTTTAATTCCCGGAGACGGAATTGGCCCTGAAATTACTAACTCAGTAACAACCATTTTTGATGAGGCCGGTGCCGACATCAACTGGATTGAACACATTGCCGGTCTTACCGCCCAAGAAGAGTTAGGTAACCCCTTGCCCGATGAAACCATTGCCGCGATCGAAAAACATCGTATCGCACTTAAAGGCCCCCTTACCACCCCAGTGGGTGCCGGGTTTCGTTCTGTGAATGTTGCTATGCGCAAAAAGTTTGAACTATACAGCAATATTCGTCCGGCTAAAACCTTACCTCATATTCACAGCCGGTTTGAAGATGTTAACTTGGTTATGTTTCGTGAAAACACTGAGGGACTTTACATCGGTAAAGAACAGTGGGTTGAACAAGACAGCCATGCCGAAAGCATTGCAGTTGTTACTCGTGAGGCCAGCGAAAAAGTAATACGTGCAGCATTTGAATACGCCAAAAATAAAGGGCGTAAAAAAGTTACGCTTGTTCACAAAGCAAACATCCTAAAATTCACCTGTGGCCTATTTATGGAAGTTGGTGAAGAAATTGCCCAAGATTATCCCGATATCGAGTATGAAGATCTGATTGTGGATAACATGGCAATGCAGATGGTTATGCGTCCCGAAGAGTTTGATGTGATTGTTACCACAAATCTCTTCGGTGATATTCTTTCCGACTTGGCTTCTGGTCTGGTTGGCGGGCTTGGGCTTACAGGCGCTGCTAATATCGGCGACGATGCCGCAATGTTTGAAGCCGTTCATGGCTCAGCACCTGACATCGCCGGTCAAAACAAAGCGAATCCTATTGCATTCTTGCTCTCAGGGTTAATGCTTCTAGAGCATATTGATGAAAACAAATTAGCTGATAGAATTAGACAGGCTGTTTACTATACTCTGGAAGATAAATCTGTCTGCACGCAAGACATTGGCGGCAGTGGAACTACCCAGAGCTTTACTGAGGCTGTTTGTAACAATCTCAAATAAACTATTTTTAAATAGGGTAGAGGTATTCGAATAGATACTTCTACCCTGTTAATTCTTTAAAGTCCACTTTCATTGTTTCGGTATCAACCAACGCTACGGTTGCCTCCCCTCCAAAACCGTGCACAGTACCCGGATTTATGGCGAGGGTATCGTTAACAATTTTAGCTTTTTTCTTATGGGTATGCCCTGAAACCACAATATCATAATTGCTACACACTTCAAGAGCAGTAGTAATTGGGTGATCAGTTCCATGATAAAGAGCTATACGTTCTCCTGATAACTCAAACTCCCCGAAGGTCCCCATGTGTTCAGCACCAATCTCCTTGAACTTTTCTAACAACAAATAATGGTCCCCATCATTATTACCAAAAACGCCTTTCAGCGGTAAGCCCTCAAAAGGCGGTATAGTAAAAGGACTGCAAAAATCTCCCGCATGCAGTACTAAGTCAACACTTTCATCCTTGAAAATAGTTACCGCCTGCTTAATATGTAGCACATGGTCATGTGAATCTGATAATAATCCTAGTAACATGTTATCTTATTTAGAACTTTATTTTTAAAAAAAATCAATTTAATTACCAAATATTTACGCAATACACAATAACATTGACATGCTTTATAAGCTTAACAAGCAACGTCACTTTATCAAGGTATTAAAAACGAATTAGTCCCTTATTTTTTTTAATAATTCTTCAGATTGGTCTCTATACTTATTATCTACCTCGGCATCACCTACTTTTTTCAAATAGCTTTTAGCTTCAATTACTTTATTTTGGCTGAAAAGTAACTTGCCGGCAAGATAACCTGAAACAGTATAAAAGGATCGCTTCGAAAAGTTGGGTAAGTTCGAACTTATAGCAAAAGCCTTTTTGTACGCTTCGACTGCCCGCTCCGGTTTATTTTTCTTTTCCAGAATTCGTCCTTTCCATGTCAACAGCTCTTCCTGCATCACTTTAAGATGTGAAAGTTTATTTCTTTTCCAACGATTCAAAATCTCTTCTATCGCCATAAAGGCCTTATTATAGCGATGCTGCTTATAGTAACTCTTAACCAATATTCGGGCGTAGTAGTTATTATTGGGATATTTGTTATAGAGCTCTTCAAATTTCCGAACAGCAATGTTATACCTTTTCTCATAATTGTAATTAATATTTCCCAAAAAATAGGTCGCCTCTCCCCGTGCAAATATAGCTTCTTCAGAAGCTTCTCCAATCAATTGCAGTCCTTTTTCTTTATTACCGGATGGCAAAGCCCAAGATATGGTCTTAACAATGGGATAAGCCTCTGGCAGATAAGCGGTGTAGTATAGCTTAAGCCCTTCTGCCAACTTCAAGTCTGCAAGGTTGGGCTGTTTTTCCTTAAGATATTGATGAGCACTCATTGCTTTGCGACCATATCGCATACTGGTCACCCAATTACTGCGATTGGCATTATGCCGAGCCAGATAGCCGTTACTAATAGTCCGAACTATCAGACCATCGGCATGTGAAGGGTATTTGTGAAGGAATCTTCCGGCTTGGTAGTCCACCTTTTTCATGATATTGACAAACCGCTCATCATGGGAAGTATCCTCCAAGTCAGAAAGCACCTTCCACCAGTATTCCATCCCTTCCAATAGCATCCAAATCGGGTGCTCAGGGTATTTGTCCCTCCATGAGGCAAGATGGGCATGCGCCCCGTCAAAGTTAAAGTTATATATTGAATCTACAGCTGCTTTAGCATCGGGATGAAATTCCGGGTCATTTATAAGTTCTGGTACCTGGGCTTGAACAGACCCTATTGCACTCATAAAAAGTACAATAAGAATAATAAATCGGTTCATTATTGCTTTTTCATTATTAACAAAACACTTGTTGAATTATTGCAGGTACTTTTGGAACCACTCAATAGCATAGTGTAATGCTTGCTTAAATGCCTCAGGAAAATCATCCGCATCAAATGGATGAGCGGTATTAAAGGTATGTCCCGAATTTTCTATAAGCTTGAGATCTTTGTGATCAGACGTGCAATTTCTATAGAGCTGTTCGGCATTATCATAAGAAACGGCCTCATCATCTTTTGAGTGAATAAAGAGCGCTGGTACTGTTAGCTCACGAGCCCGTTTTACTGCCATTAACCGATCGGCGTTCTCTTTAGCATCTTTATAAACCACATCTTTGACCGGCATAACCTGGCCGGTTCTACCATTCAGAATTTCCGTAACACCCTTATTGCTCCAGTCTGATATCATTTCATCACTCCAACGTGCATTGTAATCGGATACTGCCGACCATGTAACAACTGCTGCGACTTCAGCATATTCAGCAGCTGCTGCAACAGCTGTATGTCCACCGCGAGAATGCCCCAGCAATCCAATATTACCGGTATCAACACTAATTCCAGCAGGAAAAACCTGCTCATTTTGAATAGCAGATATCATTGATCGTACATCTTCGAGGTCTTGGCTCAGAGTTTCACGAGAAAAAAGATCTAATTGATCAAATTCCTTCATGTTCTCCCCTACACCGTTCAGCGAAAAGTTCATTGCTACCACTGCAAAACCGGCTTCACTTATTTTAGCACATGCTTCGGGAAATGCTCCCCAATCTTTAAACCCTTTAAACCCATGCAGAAAAATAACAACGGGCAAAGGTTCCTCCACACTTTTTGACGGTAGGTAAGAATCATAATAGATGGGGAGCCCTTCATTGGATGAAACAGAACCTGATTCTTTAGTGATCGCTGATGATTTCATTGCTCTCAATTACTGTTTACTTATTTTTTTATTTAAGATCTGCAACTATTGCAGATTCAATATCACTGCTAGTCAAAGTTGAGTGGATCGAGCTTTACCATCTTTCGGAGTGCATTAATCTCTTTCTTTCTCAGGTAGCGCCAACGGCTCATCTTCACATCCTTAAGGGTAAGTCCGGCATATTCAACTCGCTTCAATTTCGTGACTTCAGCACCAAAATACTCTACCATCCGGCGTACCAAGCGATTTCGGCCTTCAAAAATAGACATTACAAAACCATCTGGCGTTCGACTCAGCTTATGAGCTTCGGCCGGGCCATCTTCCAATTCAATACCATCCAGTAGTTTTTGAAGTTCATCGTCCTTTAAGCCTGGGAGTGTTTCAACCTCATACGTTTTACGTACCTGGTAACTAGGGTGCATCAGCCGGTTGGCCAGATCCCCGTCATTCGTTAACAGCAAAAGCCCCATAGTGTGGCGATCCAGCCGCCCCACAGGATATACGCGCTTGCCGGTAGCATCTTCAATCTTATCCATAACTGTATCACGTCCACGCGGATCATCAGTAGTTGTAATCGTATCCTTCGGCTTGTTGAGCAAGATATAAACAAACTTCTCGAGACTCAGTGTTTGTCCTTCAACAACCACCTTATCCGTTCTTCGCACTTTAACACCCATCTGGGTAACAACCTCCCCGTTTACCTCCACCTTACCCGCAGCAATATAGTCATCTGCCTTACGCCGTGATGTAAAACCGCAATGTGCGATATATTTATTTAAGCGAATTAATTCATCTTTATCATAATTTTGTTCAGCTTGGTGTAACGGCTCATTCTTGTTATTCGATGGCCTATTCTTCTTCCTTCGACTCATGATCTACCTGTTCTTCAGTATCATTAATTTCATCTTCTGATTCTTCTTCATTCTCATCGTTCTCATCCAGCAAAAGCTCTTCCGCAGTATACTCCTCTAAATTAGGAATTTCGACCTCATCTTCGTCGATATTATCCACAGCTTCAATAAGAGACATAGCCGTTTCAGCGGTATCCTCATCTTCCACCTTATCCTGGAGCTCCTTAAGTTCGAGTTGACGATCAAAAAGGAACTGACGGTGTTCCGCCATATCATCATCCTTAAGAATTTCTTCAATTTCTCGCGGCTTTGGTAACTCATCAATACTATTGATGCCAAAATGTTTTAAAAAATGTTTTGTTGTTCGATAAAGCAACGGTTTTCCGGGAGCATCAAGCCTACCAGATACTTCTACCAGCACTTTTTCCAGTAACTGTCGCAAAATATATCCAGAATCAACGCCACGAATATCATCAACTTCTGGCTTTGTTACCGGTTGTTTATAAGCCACAATAGCCAGAGTTTCAATAGCCGATTGTGAAAGCTTACGATATGCTTTTTCATGCTGAAAAATGCTCAACCACGGTTCATATCGTTTTTTAGTGGCAAAAGTATATCCCCCGCCTACATAATCAATCCTAAAAGCCAATCCATTTTCTTCGTAGCGCTGATTTAACTTATCTATAAATGGTTCGACAGCATCTGTTTCAAGTCCCAAATTTTCTTCACCTTTCGCAATAATTTCGCAAATTTTCTCCTCCGAAATTGGTTCTGGGCTGGCAAAAATAAGCGATTCAATCACTGATGATAGGCGGGTACCGTCAACAAATTGATAATCTTCCATAACCTTTTCTAATTGATGGGAATTCTATGCTTTAGCTAATAACCCGTTTCAAGCGCTTACTAAAATAACAAAAAAAGTTAACTCTCGTGCTCTTTGATAATAAAGAATCCATCGTTACCCTGACTCTGATACAAGGGCATCAGGATATATCCATCACACCGTGCGACAATTTTTCCATCTTTATCAGTGGCAAGCCGTTCACCTTTCTTAATCGGCTGAAAATTTTTATAGCCAGACCGCATCCGAAACTCGTCACCATTTTCAATAATATGCTGATAAACTAATTCGGTCTCTACCGGTAGATATTTAGTGTGTGAACGCATATGCTTTTCATATTTTTCAATCTGATCCACATATTGTTCTTCTATACAACCTACGGCCTGCAATAATAACATAAGCGAAGCTGTGGTATTATACTCGGTTAATTGGTGGGTATGCTGACCGCCTTCTAACCCAAAAGAGATATAGCCTTGTTTCTGATAATATCCCAGCGCAGTACCTAGTAAAGATTCTTCGATTCCAAAAACCATAGGCACGTGAAGATTGGATAACAACTTACGCTGCTTGGGATCAGAATTGGTAATCGTAAACATCCAACCGTCGGCCGAAAAGGTATGTATATCAGCCATTATTACCGGTCCGTTAGTCTTATCATCAATACCATCAAGTGCAGCCAATAATCGCTTCATCTCCACCCGTTCACTGGATTCCAGCTCCGCTTCAGGCGTTTCTTGGACTTCATTAACAATGGATGGAAACCAGATGCGATTCATATCTTCATCGATATAACGCACATTATGCTGCAAGGCACTAATATTAGCTCGCAGCCCCAGCAAACATCCATCAATGGGGGGGACTATGCCATCAAGAGTTCGAATTATATTCTTCACGGCCTCTACCCCGGCTGATTCGTTGCCGTGCATACCGGCTAAGATGACCACAGTAGGACCATCGGGATCACCTTCAACAGAACCAATGATTCGTTCATTAATATCTTCAGTTTTTACTTCTTCTGCGATACTATTGTTCATCAGAATTGTTGTTCGAATGTAGTACTTTAAGCAACCGCCCTGTAATTGCCATATAGTTCTGTTCTGTAATAATGCCAACTAGTCGATTATTTTTCACCACGGGGAGACAACCAATCTTTTGGGTTTCCATAATATCCATGGCTTCCATTATAGAAGCTTCGGGATGAATGGTAATAGGATTAGCAATCATAATATCCTCTACCGATTCAACAACCTCTTCATCATGATTTACCGATTTACTGTAAGCGTTGAATATCATCCGCATGGTAACGAGGCCCACAAGCTGTTTTTTATCATCCTCAACCGGAACATATCGTATACGCCGCCAATCCATCAAGTTTGCTGTAAATTCCAGGATATCATCCTTCTGAACGGTAAACAGATCCGTGGTCATAAACTCTTCAACAATCAAATTTGAAGGTTGCCAGTGTTCCAGATCCTCCATTCGTGCCCGTCCCCATTTATGAACCGGCTCTCCCTTCTTTTGATTTTTGATCATGGCCGTTGTCATAGCGGCCAAACTCTGTTCTTTCGACTGGTTTTCTTTCATGAGTAAAGCGTAGTTATTCAGCATCCAATACGAGGGCGTCTGGCCTGATTCCACGCGTTTCTCAATGGTTTCAAGATAGCCAGTAATGTCGTCATCATCAATATCCGCTTTTTCCAAACCTTCACGAGCAATAGGCAATAACTCTTCGGTAATGAGATCAACAGCATTGATACGTTTATCATCGAACCAGCGAAACTTGGTATCAAGCCCAAGCTTGGAAGCTGCTACAAAATTCATTCGAGCATCATCGAAATCCATCTTCCCAGAAACATCTGGATAATAATCTTCCATTTTGTTCATCAACCCCAGCCAAAAGGCTGAATTTGCAATTTCATCGGTTACCGTAGGTCCCGAGGGAAATACCCTATTCTCAATACGTAAGTGGGCCTTACCATCAATCACACCATAACAAGGACGATTCCAACGATAAACAGTCCCATTATGGACCTGTAGAGCTTTAAGAGCAGGAGGAGTTCCTTCATCAAGCATCTGTCCCACATCTTCTGTAACCTCAGAACTGAGCATGACCCGGTAACGCGCAGTATCTTCCTGAAATATTTCGAGGATACTCTCCTCAACCCATTCATTGCCGAATGTAACCCTTGGACTACTCTCTCTGAGGTGATCTCCTACGGTTCTTGTATCTACAGACTGTTGAAACAGTGCAATACGCGTTTCATTCCAAAGCCGTTTGCCAAAAAGAATTGGGGAGCCCACGGTACTTGCCAGTACCGGAGCTGTAATAAGTTGAGCTATATTATACTTTGTGACGAACTCCTCTGGAGCTACCTGCAGATGAACCTGGAAAGCGGTATTGCAGGCCTCTAACAAGGGCGAATCAAACTTCATTAACAGCTCATCCATACCCTGTATTCGAAGGTCAAAATCCTCACTCCGCAACGACATTATAGCCTCCGAAAGTGCCCGATATCGTTGAAGGGGAGTCATATTTTTCAAGTCGACATCCATCTTGCGAATAGTCGGCAAAATACCGGTGAGCAAAATTTCTCCCCCCAGTGCTTCAGTAACCTCCCGTGCCTGATCCACCTTCTTTTGCAGGTTTTCCTCCATACGGGACAAGCACCCCCCTTTAAACTTCAGAGGCTTAAGGTTGATCTCTAAATTAAACTTTGCAAATTCAGTGGTAAAGTCACCTGCATCATCAGCACTTAGCTTTTCCATAATCTCCATAGAACGAGGCCATGCCTTTGCCTGTTGATCTACAAGGCAAAGTTCCTGTTCGGCCCCAATTCTGATTGGATCTGTCTCAAACCAACTACCTTCCTCCAGCATCCGATCCAGTGCTCGCAAATCTTTGAGCACATATTTCATAAAACGCTGTACTTCTTCCTGACTGTCGGCTAACTTTACTCGTGATTCGCCCATAAGTATCTGGTTAAGTTACTGATACCATAAGTTTATGCTTGTAATAATCGAATTTATTATACAGAATGCAAGTCTATAACATTCCAAATCTTTTTACTCTAAGGCATCAACATTTACATTAATTCGCACTGAACTTGCCCCTTTGGGTTTTTGCTTGTCATAGTGTTCAAAAGTTGCATCAATAAGTCGTTCTATAGCCGTAGCTCCATTATCCGGTGAAATCTTAATAAAGGTTTCCCACCTGTAGTAGTTTTGCATTCTCGCTATTGCTGCGGGAGAAGGCCCCAGCAGGGACTCTGATTTCCCTATTATTTTAATTAAACTTTCTGTAAACGCTTCGGCAACTTTCTGTACCATCCACTCTTTTTTCCCTTTAAAAGCAAATCGCACAATCCTTGAATAAGGCGGGTACTGCAACATCTTTCGATAACCCAGTTCTTTGCGGGCGAAAGATTTAAAATCATGTTTTTGTGCAGCTTGTATCGCTGCATGATCGGGCTGCCAGGTTTGAAAAAATACCTTTCCGGATTTTCCCGCACGCCCCGAACGTCCTGCCACCTGGCTTAACAACTGATACATTCGTTCACTCGAGCGAAAGGAAGGAAAGGCTAATTCGGTATCAGCATCAATAACCCCTACCACGGTTACATCCGGGAAGTCCAGCCCCTTGCCCACTATCTGAGTTCCAACTAATATATCTGCCTGTTTGCGACCAAAAGCTTTCAAAATATTCGAATGCGCATCTTTAGCCGAAGTAGTATCAAAATCCATACGCAATGTTTCTGCTTTAGGGAACAGGCTGGCTACCTGCTCTTCGAGCTGTTGCGTACCACTACCCTGTGGGGCTACCGATTTATTGCCACACTGTCTACAGTGTCGGGGCTGGTGCTGTGAATACCCACAATAGTGGCACCTAAGTTGTTTCTTGGATTTATGAAAAGTGAGACTCACCGAACAGTTGGGACACTTCGGAATATCACCACAACTTTCACACTGGATATATGATGAAAAACCTCTTCTGTTGTACAAAAATATTGCTTGCTCTCCCCGTCCTACTGCTTCTTTGGTAGCTTCATATAACGGAATAGCAATGGGCCCTTTCATTGCCGACCGATACTGTTTTAAGTCTAATACTTCAACATCGGGCATTGTAGCTTCAAACGGACGCTCGCTTAGTGTTAGGAGTTTGCTTTTGTCTTTTTTTGCACCATGTAAGGAAACCATACTTGGAGTTGCTGACCCCATAACTGCTACTGCACCATTGATATGAGCACGCATTATTGCTACATCCCTGCCATGATAACGCGGGGCAGGATCTACCTGTTTATAAGAAGAGTCATGTTCCTCATCTATAATAATAATCCCCAAATTCTGCACCGGGGCAAAAACTGCAGAACGTGCCCCTATTGCTATGCGCTTTTCTCCTTTTTGCAAAGCTCTCCAAGCATCATAACGCTCACGATTGGTTAACCGGCTGTGGAGCACCGCAATATCATCCCCAAAAATAGTATAAAACCGCTTTACAATCTGTGGGGTAAGCCCGATTTCGGGAACCAATACCAAGCCGCCCTTTCCTTGCTCTAAAGCCTTTTTAAGCGCATGAATATAAACTTCTGTTTTTCCACTTCCTGTCACCCCAAAGAGCAAAAAGCTGGCAAACTTATCCGCCACTAGTGACTCGTTTATCTCTTCAAATGCTGCAAGTTGTTCCTCATTCAGCTTATTTAACTGACTTGGATCGTGATCCAGCTTTAAACTAACATTATTCGCTTCTACTTCTTCTGCAGCAATTAATCCCTCTTTAGCAATACGTTGCAAGGTATAGTGCTCCAACAGATCATAATTAGTAAGTTCCTTTTGAAACTCAGGTAAGCCAAGCTCAGTTAACAGCTCAAGGGCTTGTATCCATTTATGGAATTTATCCGCTTCTTTATACTCTTCAATAAATTCATCAATCTTTTTAGGCGAGAATTTATCGGTCCAGTCCCATAATTTATCTGTGCTGGGACTCATCTTCGTCACCGGTTCTTCTCGTATTTCTAACAGCTTTTGACCCACCAACTTTTTAATAGTTTCATCTCCCCATCGTTTTTGTGCTTCTTTTAATTGGTAAGAGTTTTGGGCTGTTATTTCTTCTATAATCTCTTTTTGTTGCTCATCCAGATAACTGGGGATATCGCTACAAGTAACTTTTAAATACTCCTCAGCATAAAAATTGAGCCCTAACGGAAGGGCAGCCTGGATAGTTTCGCCCCACCCGCAATAATAGAAACGATAGATCCAGCGTGTTAACCTAAGCATTTCCTGGGATAGTACAGGCCTTTCATCCAGTACCTGCTGAACCTCCCGAGTATTAAACTCCGGCTTTTCATTATGGATTTTAACAATCATGCCGATTGCCTTATGCTTTTGCAGGGGTACCCATACCCTTTTACCAACTTGTGCCTTTTCATCAAGAGATGCAGGCAAACTATAGGTAAAAGACTGTCTTACAGCCGTAGGAAAAACGATATCAGCGTATGTTGGCAATTGTTTCAAGACTCATTAATAATTGCAGGGCATCATATTCAATTTATTGTCCCGAATCAATCATAAATAAAGCTTACTCTTTTAGTAGCAAAAATAAAAAAAGCCCCTTCCCGAGGAAGGGGCTTAGTAGTAAATACTACTTATAAACCACTTAGTTTACATCCCACCAGAGCTTTGTATCTAAACCATCTGATCCCTGTGCTTTAACTGCCGCTTTATAATTTTCGGTGTTAAGCTCAGATTCAGATGTTGGATATGCTTGGCGTACGGGGATTTCGCCACTATCATTAACTGCATCAGGTGCAGGATCTAATGCTGGATAATCCAATCGCCGCCACTCAGCCCAAGCCTCATAACCTAGAGGAAATAAAGCGATCCATTTTTGAAAACCAATACGTTGTTTCCATTGGCCAGGATCATAAGCAATATCTGATTTTGATAAATAGTTATTGAAGTCTTGATTTTCGTAAACGCCCCATTGCTTCCAAGAAGCTTCAATACCTGCTTCATAATGACCTTGAGCTGTTCCTGGTACGTTCCATCCTCGCTCCTTTGCTTCAGCGAGTGCAAAATGAACTTCGGCCATTGTAAGAATTGGCAGCTCTGCATCTTGCTGAAGGATTTGGTTACCGGGCAAAGAACGACTGGTATTGCCAATTTCAGCGGCGCTACTTTGTGATAGCCCATAAGGGAAGCCTTCAATGTCATCCAATCCATGAGAACCATCTCCTTGTAACGGGCCAGAGTTGGCAGAATCTGCAGCATACACGGTTAAACGCATATCCTCATAATTCTTCATTGTATCAGCAATTGTCTTGGAAATAGCATAGTCAATTCGTGTTTCGTAACGATCATACCAAGGGTTTTCATTATCATTGTTGCTTCCATACGGAAACATAACACTTTCCTGGATGATACCATCATTGTATGCATCTTCAAATGCTTGTTGGGCATCCTGTCCATTTTTATCAGCCATTCTAAGGGCAATTCTCATTCGAAGAGTATTGGCAAATGCTTCCCAACGGCCCATGTCTCCACCAAAAATAAAATCTCCAGTAGGGCCAGGCTCTCCATTCATTTGAGCAACGGCTTCAGAAAGCTCTTTCAACAAACCCTGATAAATTGATTTCATGGAATCATATTTCGGAGTTACGTTCCCCTGCCCCTTAAGAGCTTCCGAATATGGAACCCTCCCCCAACGATCAGTAATTGTGTGAAAGAAATAGGCTTTTAAAATACGAGCCACAGCCAATTGATTTTGGGTGCCTCCTCCGGCTATTACATTGCTATTATTTGCTGTATCCTCATTATTGTTTAGTTCTATGATTGTTTGCAAATTAGTCAATGGACCAGTCTGCCCATTATTGTTGGTATTTGCATACCATCCACTAAAGTCAAAGTTAATTGTTGTATAAACAGACGAGTCTGTATAATAAACTTCAGAAAAATATTGTGAATACAGTGTTCCCGTAACAGCACCGACATAACTGCCAATCGTTCGCTGTGCATCCGTCATTAGCAAATCAGTACGTGGTTCTGCAGGATTATTGGGGTCATTATTTAAGTCCCCGAAATCACTGCATCCGACCATCCATAAGGTCAAAAAAAGTGTTCCAATTAATTTTCTCATAACGAAAATATTTAATTTTTGTTCAAAAAATTTCATGAATTAAATCCCTCTCTACAGTCCGACATTTACGGTGAAGCCAATAGATCGTGCTCCGGGTAAAGAACCTCCTTCCCACCATCCACCAAAATCATTTCCACTTTCCTGAATAATGGAAGCATCGACATCATTAACAGAGGCCCAAATAATCAATGGATTCTGTGCATGTACAGAGATATTAACACTTTCAATAGGTAATGATTCTAACGTACTGCCAGACAAACTATATCCTAAGCTAACAGACTTTAACTTGATATAACTTGCATCGTAGAGATAAGCTTCCTGGTTGATGAATTCTGTATAGTAGAAGTCCCGTGTATAAGCCATGTATTGTACAGGGTCACCGTTCTCATCTACCCCCTCAACCAAGATACCACCTGAATCATCACCTGCTTGATCCAATGGAATTGCTGAAAGAGGGTCTCCATTTCCATCTACCGGTACATTGCCATTTTTATCTCTTAACTGATTTCGCAATGGATTGCCCAAGGTATTTGTACCAGCAGTTGCCGCACCAAGACCAGCATAATTATTGAACATTTTGGACATAGAATAGAACTGACCTCCTTTTTGGAATTCAATAAAAGCACCGAGTGACCAGTTCTTATATTTAAAGTCAGCTCGGAAACCACCATTCCAATCGGGTAGAATAGTACCGTGATCTACATTAGTAGCGGTTTTATATCCGCCAGTCTTGGGATTAAAAATGGGCTCCCCGTTTTTATGACGTTTATAACCATTACTTACAATTTTACCCCAAGTTTCCCCTTCCCGAGCGTAAAGTTGAGAAATGAACCTGGCATTATCCAATAAGCGGCTATTAATTTGGGGAGCCAATTCGACAACCTCATTTTTGAGGAGCTTCCCCCAATTAAAAGTAGTATTGAGAGTAAAGTTCTCCTTTTCAATAGGTGTACCACCAAATTGGACTTCGACTCCATTTTTAACGAACTCACCAGCATTAACTAGCAACTGATCGTAACCACTTGTTGCCGAAAGCTGAAGGTTAAGAATTTCATTCTCACTAACAGACTGATACCAAGTACCATCTAATCTTAGCCGCCCCTCCAAAAACCGCAAGTCAGTACCGAGCTCATAGTCGGTAGAAATAGCTGCTTCTAAATTAGGGTTGGACCTTGTCTGTGGTACCCTCATCGCCGGATAACTTCCCCGTGGTGGCTGAACATTATAGTTCCCTGACACTTGATATGGATCAAGATCATTACCCACTTGTGCCATGGATGCACGAATTTTACCGTAAGTTAACCAATCTATATTATCAAATAGTGACAGCTCTGTAAAAACAAAACTACCTGAGAAACCATAATATAAATACGAATTATTATCTTCGGGCAGAGCGGATGACCAGTCATTACGCAATGTAATATCAGCATATAACATATCTTTCCAGCCAATATTTACTGTCCCATATACACTGCGAACTTCTTTTTCTTGTGTTTCATTTGCAGTTGATGGCCTGTCTGCAGAAGCATCAATATTGTACAGACCGGGAACAGTCAGCCCTCCCTGTGTTGATTGACGTACAAACTTGTACTTCTGCTGTCTTAGATTTGCTCCAACGAAACCTTCGACAGAAAAATCTGCAAAGTCCTTAGAGTACTGTAATGAACCTTCATAGTTCATTTCTCTACGACTTCTTTGCTGTACGCTATACCAATCCGTATTCAAACCACCTGAAGCGATACGATCCTCTACATTAAAACCATATACATCGGCATGTACTCGAGCAGTAGCCTGCAAGTTTTTTGTGATATTGTAATTCAATGTATAGTTACCATATACCCTATTTCGATCTTCAAAAGGAACATTTTCATGTGTAGTAAAATAAGGTGAGTTCCAATATTGAGGAGTCAAGTTTTCTGCAGTTGGATCAATGATATTCCAAGTTGCAATAGAACCATCTTCGAGACGATAGTTTTTCAACTCATCCATACCTAATTGACGCTGGAACCACTGATTAAACATTTGATTTACATTACCTGTCAGTGGAGAATAAGATTGAGAAGCACGCCCTCTGGATTCCGTTTTTATATAGTTGAATGATACACGGGACTCAAAGCTATTACCGTGTTTTAATGATCCCTTAAAATTTAAAAACGTCTTGTCCAACTTGGAGTTAGGCATTACTCCAGTTTTATTGAGGTCCTTAACTGATACACGATATGTCCCATTCTTAGAACCCCCACTAATTGCTAAGCTGTTTGATACTTTCACTCCGGTATCATAAAAATTTCTGACATTATCCGGATTAGGATCAAGAGTAGTAGTAGTACCATAATCATCCTTCCCATCACCAGTAAAATCACCGTGATACCAAGAATACCATGGTCGATATTTTTGTCCTTCCATAGGAGGCCCCCAACTTTCATCAGCTTCATATTCCAGTCCTGGAACTGAATTACCTGTTTCAGGATCAGTATAATTCACAAGCTCGCCACTGTAACCCCCTGCGTATTTATTTTGATAGTCGGGCAACTTATAAACCTTAGAAATAACAGTTGAATTCGTAAATTCAATATCCGCCGATTGTCCTGCCTGGCCAGACTTTGTTTCTATAACAATAACTCCATCAGCAGCACGATTCCCATATAGGGCAGAAGCTGATGCTCCCTTTAATACAGAAATAGACTCAACATCACCTATATTCAAGTCTTGTGCTAGGTTACCGAAGTCACGATTATTAATGTTAAAACTTCTATTACTAATAGGTGTACCATCCACAACAAATAGTGGATTGCTTGCAGAGAGACCTGACTCACCACGAATACGAATTTTTTCTGATCCCCCTAACGATGCACCGGGAGATCCGATAACTTGCACGCCGGATATTTTTCCAGAAAGAGATCCAACAAGGTTTTCCTCACTAGCCATCGTCAAATTTTCACCGCTCACCTCTTGAACAGAATAACTGACAGATCGCTCTTCCCGGGCAAGTCCAAAAGCTGTTACAACAACATCATCCAACTGCATCTGTTTTGATGCTAATTGAATTTCTAGTTTTGTATTAGCTTGATCTATTTCTACTTGCTGTTCATTAGTTTCGTAACCGATAAAACTAACACGAATAGTATAAGTGCCATATTCAATATTAGATATTTCAAACTCACCTTGGGCGTTAGTGGGTGAACCCCGTTGTAACTCAGGCAAAAATACATTTACCCCTGGTAAAGTTTCTCCCGAACTTGCGTCAATAACAGTCCCACTTATACTAGCAGTCTGCGCAAACGCAGATCCGATAGCCAAAAGACATGCTATTGCCGTAAAAAGTAACTTTCTAAGCATAGATAACCTCATGTTGATTAGCTTTTTTTGTTGTAGTATTACTGTTGTTTAAAGAACCCCAATACTGCAGAAAAGACGTACCACACCTATTTTCAGAGGTGTAAATTTTAATCCATCCCAGTATAATGAGCTCTATTACATTTGTCCTAGGAGAGCATAATACCCACCCAAGCCAAAGCAATTTGATATAAAACTCTAATGAAAATTTGTACTGCGTTTAGTGCCTGTGGCTAAGTGTGTTTACTACATGCCTTTATTAAGATGACACTTGAATAGTAGGTCTAGCTGCTCTTATTACTCTATAAACTTTTGACTTAAGACAAATTCTCTAATAACGCACCTATTTATAGCAATTATTAACACTTACTTCAAATTAATTTTACCTAATGCTATTGTTATTGATAGATTAAAGACAGTCACGACCTTACTAATGCTATTGTTATCCTAGCCACCCTTCTCGGTCTAGGCTACGGTACTGAATGGCTTCGGCAATATGATTAGGAACAATATCTGGTTCCTCTTCGAGATCGGCAATTGTGCGAGAAACTTTAAGAATACGATCATATGCACGAGCCGAAAGGCCCAACGAAGTAATAGCTTTTTTTACCATCTGTGCACTGGCATCGTCTAAAACACATACCTTGCGCGACATCTTTGTGCTCATCTGTGCATTGCAATATACATTTTCGATACCATCAAAGCGCCTAGTCTGTATTTTACGCGCATTGATGACTCTCTGGCGAATTGCCTTTGATGGCTCTCCTTTAGATTCACTGGAGAGCTCTTCATAACTCACCTTTTGCACATCTATATGTAGATCAATACGATCGAGCATTGGCCCACTGATCTTACTTAAATAGCGCTGCATTTGTGCTGGTGAAGCCCCGCCGGGATCAGTCGGATCATACCAGTCTCCTGTTGGGGATGGGTTCATAGAAGCTACTAACATAATACGACTGGGATAACTAACGCTCATGCGAGCACGCGAAATACTGACGCTCCCATCTTCCAATGGTTGACGCATCACCTCGAGAGCACTTCTTTTGAATTCAGGCAGTTCATCCAAAAATAATACCCCGTTGTGTGCCCTTGATATTTCACCCGGCATCGGAATACTTCCCCCACCGACTAATGCTACGTCCGAGACGGTATGATGCGGAGAACGAAAGGGGCGCTGGGTCACCAATGCTTCACCGCCGGGCAACAATCCCGCTACCGAGTGTATTTTTGTGGTCTCCAAGGCTTCATCTAACGTTAACGGGGGCAAAATAGTAGGCAAGCGACGAGCCATCATCGTTTTACCTGATCCGGGAGGACCTACCATCACAACGTTATGTCCGCCGGCGGCAGCAACTTCAAGTGCTCTTTTAACATTCTCCTGTCCTCTCACATCGCTAAAATCCAAAATCTCCCCTTTCCCGTTTCTACTGAACATTTCCCTTACATTTACATCCATCGCAGAATGAGAACTTTCATCTTTTAACCATTCCATTACTTCCGTTAAGTGAGAAAATGCAAACACATCAATCCCATCTACAACAGCAGCCTCGGGACCATTCTCCTTGGGTACAATCATGTTTTCCAGTCCTTTATTACGTGCTTGTACAGCCATGGGCAATACTCCTTTAACAGCACGCAATTGGCCGTCCAAGGCTAACTCTCCTAAGATAATTGTGTTCTCCAACTTATCCGTTTTTATTTGCCCAGAAACATTAAGCAGCGTTACTGCGATCGGTAGATCAAACGCACTTCCCTCTTTCGGCAGATCGGCCGGTGCCAAATTCACGGTAACACGTCCACCAGGAAATTCTGCATTGGAGTTTTTGAGTGCTGCTTCTATACGGTCGCTGGATTCGCTTACCGCTCGATCGGGTAAGCCCACTAAAAAATATTTAGGCATGCCCCCGGGCGACATATGAATTTCAACTTCGATAAGGCGAGCATCAACACCAATAGTAGAAGCACAATAAACACGTGATAACATAATATTCTCCTGATGAATCTTTTTTTACTCTTTAACGTAGTAAGACCCTGTGGCAGATGATTCCTTACAAAAGAAGAATTAATTTGATCACAAGAATACTAGCAAAAAATAAGTGAGAATATTATGGAAACATCAGAAAAATCCAGAAAAACATTTACAGAAGAAATTAAAGGGACTGTTTCTGAAATCATTTCCCAGGTAAAAAAAATTATTAAAAAAGGAAATGCACGACGTATCCTTATTAAGAACAAAGATGGTAAAGTTCTATTTCAGTCACAATTAACGGTAGGTGTGGGTGGAGCGGCTCTTTTAACATCGATAGCCCCCGTTGTATCGGCCATCAGCATGTTCGTACTTTTTTCCAATGACGTAAAAGTCATTGTGGAACGCTACCCAAATGAAGAATCGGAGGATGAATATGAAGTTGAAGCAGATTTTATAGAGATCCGTGATGATGAGGATGAAAATGAGGCAGAGAAAAAAAATAAGAAAAACTCCCATGGAGAAACTGACAAAACGGTAGGGAAAGATGACAGCGATCAATAACCGATAAACAAAAATTGGTTCATCAGCTATGGATCGCTGTTAACTAGTATTTTACTCAGCTACTGCTTTTTCCTCTTCAACTTCAGCATGAGCTAAAAAACGTTCGGCATCAAGAGCTGCGCGGCATCCAGTGCCTGCAGCTGTCACTGCTTGACGATAGACAGGATCCATAGCATCACCGCAGGCAAAAATTCCCGGCAAGTCGGTCTTTGTTGACTGTCCTTTCGTTTCGATATATCCAACATCATCCATCTTGATAACACCTTCAAAAAGGTCGGTATTCGGCTTGTGTCCAATAGCAATAAAGACTCCTTTTACATCATCGAGGGTAGTCACTTCCTGAGTTTCATTATTAATAACTTTTACCCCCTTAACAGCTTCTTCACCCAGAACTTCTTTGAGTTCGGTATCCCACATGAACTCAATCTTCTCATCATTAAATGCGCGATTCTGCATCGCTTTAGAAGCTCGTAATTCTTGCCGGCGATGAAGCACGGTAACTTTGCTTGCAAATTTAGTAAGAAAAGTTGCTTCTTCCATTGCGGTATCACCACCACCCACTACAATAACATGTTCGTCTCGGAAGAAGGCGCCATCGCATGTGGCACAGGCTGAAACCCCCTTCCCACGCATCTCCTGCTCACTCTCCAGTCCCAGCCATTTAGCTGAAGCTCCTGTAGAAACGATAATCGATTTTGCAAATACTTCTGTTTCTTCATCGACTTCAATTTTATACGGACGGTCATCAAAATCGATATCTGTTACCATCCCATACCGACAGTCAGCACCAAAGCGTTCGGCCTGGGCACGAAAATCCTGCATCATTTGTGGCCCCATCACCCCTTCAGGATAGCCCGGATAGTTCTCAACATCCGTTGTTTGCATTAACTGGCCACCAGGTTCAGGCCCCTCAAAAACAAGAGGATTCAGATCAGCCCGTGCAGCATAAAGGGCTGCCGTTAACCCAGCAGGACCACTTCCAACGATAATTACATCAAATGTTTTTCCAGCAATATCTTCCATCAGTACAATTCAAAAGTGTTTTTTAGATTATTTGATCAAAGGTACAAAATTTAGCTCAAAGGATTGAGTCGAAATTTTCTATTGGCTTTATAAGGTTAGTCAATTGACTTCCCGTTATGAGTCGACTCAAAAGACTCCACAACCTTTACGAATCTTATGATATTATCCATTTGCAATACTCTAAGTTTTCGATAAGTTATGCTTTAACTTAAAACTGTTGGTGATGACCGTGATTTTAGCTATTCCAAAAGAAACAGGTGAGCGTGAACAGCGGGTTGCTCTAACCCCCGATACGGTAGAAAAACTCTGTGAAGAAGGTTTGGATATCCGTATTCAAAGTAATGCTGGCAAAGCCGCTAATTATCTTGATGAAAACTACCGGGAAACCGGGGCTTCAATAATATCTGATCGCAGCCAACTCTTTAGCGAAGCAGATATATTGATTAGTATTCAAACACCTCCTAAAACAGATATTGAACAGATGAAAGCAGGAAGCATTTTAATATGTTTCCTATGGGCTCTCCAAAATGAAGAGACTGTCACCCAGCTTAAAGAACAAGAGATTACCGCATTGGGGATGGATGCTATACCCCGTATCTCTCGGGCACAAAATATGGATGCTCTTTCCTCAATGAGTTCTATTGCCGGTTATAAAGCAGCACTTATTGGGGCCAACAAATTAGATCGCTACCTACCTATGATGATGACTGCAGCAGGTACTATCGCACCGGCCAAAGTTCTGGTTTTAGGAGCCGGTGTTGCCGGACTACAGTCAATAGCTACTGCTAAACGGTTAGGAGCTGTTGTTGAGGCTTTTGATATACGACCGGCCGTTAAGGAACAAGTTGAGAGCCTCGGTGCTACTTTTGTTGAAGTTCCAGACCTTGATGAAGAATCAGAAACGGAAGGCGGTTATGCCAAAGAACTTGCCGAAGATGAGCAAGAACGTCAGCGACAGGTTATTCACCAACACGTAAAAAAATCTGACATTGTTATCACAACGGCGCTCATTCCCGGCAAGCCTGCCCCACTGCTCATTACCAAAGAGATGGTGCAAGATATGCATGCAGGTGCTGTTATTGTAGATTTGGCAGCAGAACAAGGAGGAAATTGTGAGCTTACGAAACCGGGAGAAACCACTGTTATCAATGATGTTAATATCGTTGGTCCGCTTAATATCCCAAGTATGCTTGCATACCATGCCAGCCAAATGTATTCAAAAAATATGATGGCCTTGTTAAAACATTTACTGCGCGAGGGTGAACCAACATTTGATTTCGAAGATGAAATCACACTCAATACAACAATAACGCATCAGGGTGAAATTATTAGTCCCATGCTAAAATCAGAATAGAACCCAGAGGACACAGGGCCTTACGGATGTCTTTTTTAAAAATAACTAAGCATTATGTCTGGACTCATATTTAATCTCTTTATTTTTGTGCTGGCCTCATTTGTGGGGTTTGAGCTCATTTCAAAAGTGCCACCCACCTTACACACTCCACTTATGTCGGGTGCAAATGCCATATCGGGTATTACCATTATCGGTGCCTTGGTAATTGCTGGGCAAGTTGATCATGAATTTGCCCAAATTATAGGCTTTATGGCCATTGTATTCGCAACCATTAACGTTGTAGGCGGCTTTATGGTAACCGACCGCATGCTGGAAATGTTCAAGAAAAAAGATAAAAACGATGAGTGATTTTCTACCCCCTTCAGTTCAGGCGGTACTGCCGAATATCATACAACTTATATATCTGCTGGCTACCGGCGTATTTATTATGGGAATCAAAAGGCTTGGTTCTCCTGCTACCGCGCGATCAGGAAATCAAATGGCCGCACTGGGAATGTTTATTGGTGTTGTTGTCACTCTTTTTGATCAACAGATTATCTCATATGAACTCATTATAGCAGGCATAGTAGTAGGCTCTGCTATCGGAACCTTTGCAGCAAAAAAGGTAGAAATGACTGCAATGCCCGAAATGGTAGCTATCTTTAATGGATTTGGCGGTGGTGCCTCTGCCCTTGTTGCATGGGGGGAATTTGTCCGCGTTGGTGATCCTGCGATGCTTGCCAGTCAAGACCTTGTCACAATTGGACTCAGTATTCTAATAGGTTCTATTACCTTTACCGGTAGCTTTATCGCTTTTGGAAAACTTAAAGGCTTCATAAGCGGGAACCCGGTGACCTTTCCCGGACAGAATTTCTTTAATGCCCTATTAACGATTGGCACCCTGGTTCTCGTTGGCTGGCTTACCTACGATCCATCTAATCAACTCGTATTCTGGCTCATTTTCGGCATCGCTTTACTCTTGGGAATACTCACCGTTATGCCCATTGGTGGAGCTGATATGCCGGTTGTCATCTCATTGCTCAATTCCTACTCAGGCATTGCAGCATCAATGGCCGGATTTGTGATCAACAATAACCTGCTCATTATCAGTGGAGCTCTTGTTGGGGCCGCAGGTCTTATTCTCACTAATATCATGTGCAAAGCGATGAATCGCAGCCTCGGTAACGTACTTTTTGGAGCATTTGGTGGCAGCGACTCCTCGGGCAGTGGTCCGGCAACCGATACGGATAAAACTGTTCGTGAGACAACTGCTGATGATGTAGCTATTCAATGTACTTATGCCAATAAAGTCATTATAGTACCCGGATATGGATTGGCCGTAGCCCAGGCACAACATGTACTCAAAGAAGTTGCTGACAAGCTGGAACAGAAGGGCGTTGAGGTAAAATACGGTATCCACCCTGTAGCCGGACGTATGCCCGGGCATATGAATGTACTACTAGCCGAAGCGGATGTCCCTTATGATCAGCTCTATGATATGGAACAGATAAACCCTGACTTTAAATCAACGGATGTAGTACTGATAATCGGGGCTAACGATGTGGTCAATCCAACAGCAAAAACAGAACCCGGAAGTCCTATTTATGGCATGCCTATTATGAATGTTGCTGATGCTGAGCGAACAATTGTGTTTAAACGAAGTCTAAGCCCTGGTTTTGCTGGTATTGACAACCCACTTTTCTACAAAGAGTCAAACCAGATGTTCTTTGGCGATGCTAAGGATTCGCTGCAAGCTATTACACAATCATTGAATGAAGTGTAGCAAGATGCAGGATGCGTGAAATCGGGGCAGGGATGCGAAATTGTTTCGACAAGTAATTATAACAATACTATCTGTATACAAAATCTTTATATGGGTAAAATAGATTCAAACGGATTAGTAATAAATTAGATCTGCTTGGCAGAAAGTTGTACCAGTTTATCAAATCAGTAAAGCAAAATCATAAGTCCGAATATTAAAAAGGCACTAGTTCCCGTAATTAAGATCCCATATCATGCATTTCGTATGCTATCCTAAAACCTGCTCCATTTCTTCATCTAAATGATAACTCTGCATTGCCTTCCAAAAACAAAGGCTACCCAGTACACCACAGCATGTAAACACTAGCATTAATGCTTTGGCAGGGCCATAATGACCGGTAAATATCGTATCCATCAACCAACCGGTAAGGGGCGGCCCCACACCAAACCCAACCACACTAACTACAAATAGATATAGCCCACCGGCTAACGCTCGCATATTGGGCTTCACTAAGTACTGAATCAATGCAGCTGCAACACCATTATATGAGGAGGAGATTACATTAGCACTGCCTATTAAAATCAAGGCCATTGTTGCTGATTCTGCAAATAAACCAAGATAGTACAGCGGCAAGCAAGCCAATCCAGCCACCATCCCCATTACAAAACGGTATGATGCATTCCATTTTTTAGCCAACCAATCTGCTATCTTTCCTGAAGCCATTACACTTACTCCTGTTGTCAGCATAAACCAGCCATATTGAGGAGTGAGTGAAGCCGAATTATGTATATCTTTTAACACAATGCCAACAAATCCTAATATCGTATAACCGGTAAAAGCTAAAAAAGAAAAACCTAAAAAGTGGTATCGAATTGTTTTCTTACTAAGAATATAGGTCACTACTTCTATAAAGCTCTGTCGAGTTTCAAATCGCTGATTGGTTTGCATAATACCGCGAGGCAGTTCTCGCACAACCAACCATGCAATCGCGGCAATCAGCAAACCCGGCGCCCCTACGGCAATTAATGCTATTCGCCAGTCATATGCCTGCGCAATAGTTCCTCCTCCTAAAAAAGCAACACCAACTCCTATAAAAATACCTGCTGCATATATAGAAAATACCGTTGCGCGCTGGGTAGGATGAAAATAATCTGAGAGCAGGGAATAGACGGCCGGACTAAGAGCTGACTCGCTCATTCCAACAAAAAACCGTGCTACTATTAAGGCAACAAGTGTGTTTGCAAAACCACTTATAACGGTCATTAGGCTCCAAACCACCAGGCCAGTGACAATCATTATTTTACGAGAATATATATCAGCAAGCCGCCCCATGGGGACCCCACAAAGGGCATAAATAAAAGAGAATGCAGTACCATAAAGCAAACCTACCTGGAAATTACTGAGCGAAAGTTCTTGTTGAATTTGTGGAGCTAAAACGGCAATAATTTGCCGATCGACAAAACTGGAAATATAGATGAGCGTGAGTAACCCAAGCACAAGCCACGCATATGGACTTGATACTAAATTTTTAGCTTTATCTTTTGTTAGAGACATTATGATTGTTTTCATTTATTTTATGAAGCTAAAGGTAGTATAAAAGTATAGTAGAAATCTACCTTAACTAGGCTCCATATTTTCGCTATATATTGAATTGCAGAAATAAGACTATAACGAATGCCCAATAAAAAACAGTACGAAGACCTGCCCGAACTCCCTCAGAAAACCGATGAAGAACAAAAACGGGCAGAAGAAATATTAGACGTTCTATATCAACATTATCCCAACCCTCATTGTGCTCTTGATCACCGAAATCCTTTTGAGTTGCTTTGTGCCACTATATTAAGTGCGCAGTGTACTGATGTTCGAGTTAATAAAACGACACCAGATCTGTTTGAAGCCTATCCTACCCCTGAGGCAATGGCCCATGCCCCGATCCAAGAACTTGAGGAGTTAGTTCGCTCCACCGGGTTCTACCGAAACAAAGCTAAAGCACTCAAACAATCATCGCAGACTATCGTGGAAAAACATAAGGGAGAAGTTCCCCAAAAAATGGACGACCTTCTGGAACTTTACGGTGTAGCAAGAAAAACAGCAAATGTAGTATTAGGAAATGCGTTCAACATTAATAATGGAGTGGTAGTTGATACCCATGTGCGCCGTTTTTCGAACCGATATGGACTTACAGAACATGAAAAAAACACCGATAAGATAGAACAGGACCTGATGGCTCTATTTCCCCGAGAGCACTGGACAGAACTTTCGCACCTCATGATACATCATGGAAGAAACGCCTGTAAAGCTCGAATTTCAGAACCGCCGGAACATCCTCTTTGTGAAGAGTACGGTATTAACTGTGAATGTCAACAGATGAGAGAAGCAGCAGAATAGCATGAGTAACAATTCCCTATTTGATTCTACTACGGCCCCGATTCCACCATTACGCAAAGATCTACAAATATTTCCTGTCGAAGAGAATGGGCGATCGTATCTCTATTTTTATGATCAACGGGGCTATGCCACACCGGAAATGGCACTTCACAAGCAAGCGGGTACTGTTCTCAATCTTTTAGATGGGGAAAAAAGTATCAACGACCTGGAACCATTTCTGGGTAAAGACCTGAGCAAAGATGACCTGCTGGAGTTTGTGCAGTTCCTGGATAAAAACAGGATTCTTCAATCAACTCACTTTGAACAGCATGCTTATAGAAAAGAAAAGGAATATGAAGAATCTACAATTCATCAATCCGTAACAGCAGGCAATTCGTACCCCGCTGACCCCACAGAGCTAAAAAACTATCTAAACGAAGCATTTAATAATTATACTCCTAAAAACGGTACGGCTGATAAAAATCCTAAAGCATTATATGCCCCCCATATCGATCCCCGTGTAGCACTAAACAGCTATGTAGAAGCTTTTGCCCCCCTTAAACATCTTACACCCAAACGTGTTGTAGTACTAGCTACTTCCCACTATTCCGGGTTATATCCCGACATATACCAGAACAACCCATTTGTTCTGGTCAATAAAGACTTTAAGCTCCCCCTCTCTACCATACCAAGGGATAAAGAAGCTATTTCTGATCTCAAAAATACCAATGGAGATCACGGTATTACGATTCAAGATCGTGCGCACCGTATGGAGCACAGTATAGAACTACACCTGCTATTTTTAAGTTACCTGTGGGATCATGATTTTTCGGTCGTCCCATTTTTAACGAGTGGCATAGACGATCTCTTCTATATGAAAGATGGGCATCTCGGGAAACAGCTCAAGAAATTCACCTCTCTGCTAAACAATAAGTACGCAAATGATGAAGATACCTTCTTTTTAATCAGTGGCGACTTATCCCATATCGGTAAAAAGTTTGGAGATACCAACCCCGCTTCGACCATGTTCGAGGGTGTTAAGCAGTTCGACCAGAAGTTTTTAGATTATGGTGCTTCCCAACAACACAATCAGCTTTTAGAACTTATGAAGCAAGACCTGGATCCTTATCGTGTTTGTGGCTTCCCCCCGCTCTATACTTTTCTAAAAACTATCCCAAACCTTGAGGGTAAAGTATTGAGTTATGATCTTTGGGATGAACAAGAACGCGAAAGTGCTGTCACTTTTGGCTCTATACTTTACTACTAAAATACATATCCTTTCTAACCCTAGCTATATCTCGCCACAACACAAAGCGATGTGACGAGATGATAAAATTATATATTTCTACTGTTTTAGAATCTCCATTTTTTCAGCAAAATAAGAGATAAAATCACGCATATCTTCTGCCATCCCGTGCTCTTCTGTAGCATTTTCAAAGGTTTCTGCCATTGTAATAAGCGTTTGATGATAAAATATTTTCATCTCCTCCTTTGTCATCTCTTTCGTCCAGAGATCTAACCGCAGGGTATCTTGCTTTTCGGGATCCCACATCGACAACAACATTGCCTTACAATTGGCAATACCTTCCCCCTCTTTATCGGTCGCATTCCAATCGATCTTTTCGGGAACATTATTTTCATCTAATTCTACTGTAATACTAATTTCTTTTTTCTGGTCAGCCATAGCTGTGCTTATTTTACTTTCAAATAAATAATTTGCAGGTTAGTGATTAACAGATTGTTTAGGATAAAATCAGGTTATGAGAGTACAATGCCATTCTTATTCTTTTAATTACCCTAAACAAAACGCTAATAAACGAATTAAAATATCATGGAGAAAAGTATGAAAAAAAGAAGTCAATTTAGATTCGCTTTTACAAAACAGCTGGCTCTTATATTAGGGATAGGATTGCTATTGTCTGCTTGTAGTCCCAGCGCCCAAATGCTTAATCGCATTCCGGTCAACGAGGTAAGCTTTAAAGTTGTTGATGCTGATGGCCAACCGATAAAAGGAGCTACTGTTGAATCAAACAATGGCAATAATACTGCCACTAACGCTGATGGAATAGCAACCATTCGTTTTGGGTCGGTAGGGATTCATACCGTTACCGTTTTTGCACAAAATCATAATCCAAGCACCACAACAGTTACCCTGCCCTCAGATCGTGGAGATACTAAAACAATACATCTAGCGGAACAGGTAACCTATAGCGGTAATGCTTTTACACAGATGGGATCTACCCAGATGTATACCATGATGTTCCGATATATGTTCAATAGTTATGGCTATAGCATGGAACTATCCGATTACCAAGAAGGCGAATGGACAAAATGGAAAATATCTTCTGGAGATACAGACAATGCTATGGTCATGAAAAAAGCATTTCTCAAAGAAAAGGATAACGGACAGCAATGGTGGCAAATACAAATGACTAATGATGGAGAAAACACCTATACCGCTGAAGTACTTTTTGAAAAAGACCGTTCATCTATTCTGCGATATCGGGAACAAGTTGGCGACAGTGAGCCACAGGAAAAACCTGTTACTGAAAACTATTATAGCCAACCAAATAAACTTACCGCAGAATCTGTGGAAGGGGCAATCACCGAAAAAAATGTATCTATTGAAGTACCAAAGGGTACTTTTACAGCAGATTTAATTAAATATGGGGTTGTGCCTGAAATTGATCTTAAAATTTGGCGAGTAAAGGATATACCAGGTGGTACCGTTCGATATGAAACAGTACAAGAAGGAGAAAACCTCATTTATGGTGTTACGTTAGTTGACTATGGCGATAATGCTCAAACAACACTCGATTCTTTTTAACCCGAACTTCTCCCAAATAGTGAGTAAAATTACTGAAGTGTATTTTTGCTGTAAAGTTTATCTCGACAGCAGGCGGGAAGCGTTGGAAATGCAAGAAGTTTGAAAATGTACGCTATTTACTATTTCCTGCACTTTTTTTGCCTCGCTTTGCATGCGCCTAAATTTCCTGGTTAGAGATCCAGTTTAGTGCTTATTATTTCCTATAATTAAGCCCCGACAAAATTGTCGGGGCTTAATTATTTTCAAGAAATCAATAGCAATTCTACCATTGGTCAGAGCGTATCATCCTAGTAGCGATAGTGTTCAGGCTTATATGGTCCCCCTTTAGGAACATCGATGTATTCAGCCTGTTCATCCGTAAGCTCTTCGAGCTCAACACCAATTTTCTTGAGGTGTAGTCGCGCTACCTTTTCATCCAGATCTTTTGGAAGTACACTTACTTCTAGATCGAAATCCTCAGGACGTTGCCATAATGCGATCTGTGCCAATGTTTGATTGGTAAAGCTGTTGGACATTACAAAAGAGGGATGTCCTGTTGCGTTTCCAAGATTCATCAAGCGACCCTCAGAAAGCAAGATAATTTCTTTACCATTTTCATTGAGCTCAAACAGATCGACCTGAGGCTTCAGGTTATCTTGCTCAGCATTTTCTTTCAACCAAGCTACATCAATTTCATTATCGAAGTGCCCGATATTACCAACGATGGTTTTATCGTTCATCTTCTTGAAATGACGCCCGGTAATAATGTCTTTATTTCCTGTTGCCGTAACAACGATATCCGCTTTCGGGATGGCATCATCCATCTTCATCACTTCATAGCCTTCCATTGCCGCTTGTAAAGCACATATGGGGTCGATCTCCGTAACAATGACACGTGCACCGGCACCACGCAATGAAGCAGCAGAGCCCTTACCTACATCACCGAAACCAGCAACAACAGCAACCTTACCGGCCAACATGATATCTGTAGCTCGCTTCACGGCATCTACGCAAGACTCTCGGCAACCGTACTTGTTGTCAAACTTCGATTTAGTAACAGAGTCGTTAACATTAATGGCAGGTGCACCGAGTGTGCCTTCTTTTGCCATTTTGTAGAGACGGTTAACACCGGTTGTTGTTTCTTCAGAAATCCCGTTAATACCGTCAAGAAGCTCGGGATACTCTTCATGAACAAGCTTAGTCAGATCACCGCCATCATCCAAAATCATATTTAGCGGTTTGTCATCTTCAAAAAAGATCGTTTGATCAATACACCACCAAAATTCTTCTTCATTCATACCCTTCCATGCATAAACCGGGATATCCTGTTCAGCAATAGCCGCTGCTGCATGATCCTGAGTAGAAAAGATATTGCAAGATGACCATTGTACATCAGCGCCAAGCTCAACCAATGTTTCAATGAGCACCGCTGTTTGAACCGTCATATGCAAACATCCAGCAATACGTGCCCCGGCTAACGGTTGTTCATCCGCATACTCTTCGCGAAGCGCCATCAATCCGGGCATTTCTGCTTCGGCCAACCGAATCTCTTTACGTCCGAAATCAGCTAAACCAATATCTTTTACCTTATAAGGAAGTTTTTCTTTTACCTTCTGTGCCATAGATATGTTACTTATTTTCTGTTTTGTGAAAGTCTCATAAAATACAAGAATTATCTGCGTTACTCAACATAACTGCCAACAAATAAATTCCTGAAACTATTGTTGTCCATTGCTACTGAAATAAAGATAATAACTTAATTGGCAGCGGTAGTATCCTTTTCCGATCCGGAGTGCTTCTTAATGAGTTTTTGAATTATCTTATAGTCTTCATCAGGCCCATAACTACCCATTGACTTCTTGATAAAGTTCCCTTCTGCATCTACAAAAACTTTATATGGAATACCCTGAACACCTAACTTTTGATGTAGTTTATTTGAATCCATCAAATATGTAAAACTATAGTCATGTTCCTCAGAAAAAGATTGGGCGTCTTCCCGGCTATCTGTAAAACCGGGTGTCACTGCCAGGACTACAAACCGCTCGGGATAGTCTTCTTGCAGTTGTTGGAGCGTTGGAAAGCTGGCAAGGCAGGGCTTACACCAGGTTTCCCAGAAATCTATCATTACCACTTTTCCCTTATAATCAGAGACCGCGACATCATTTCCCTGCAGATCAGTAAACGTTGCTTGTTCTACAAATTCTGCATCCGTTTGGGGCTGCGTTTTTTCTGATTCTTTTTCTTCTTGGGGTTTTTCCGATGGACTGCATCCAACCAATAAACTAAACAACAACACACAGAGAAGTTTCCGAAATCCTAAGTTGATCATAAATATTTTATTTACCAATACCTTGCCGATGAATTAAGCTTTAATATAAGGTTATTTAAGAAATAACTAATCTCTCTATAAAATTATTTTTTTAGCTTTTTCTTTATATAATCTATAATTATTATGATAACAACGGGATAAACATAAATTAATTTAATAAACAACCCCATATTTCTACTATTTATTATACTAAATCAATCTTTCTGTTCTAATCTCTAATATATCTGCTATGAATAAAAAAGTTATACAATGCGCTTTTATGATTGTGTTGCTACTTAGCACACATTCAGCAGTAGCTCAATTTACCGTTACCGGAACCGTAACTGATGCCGAAAGTGAAGAACCTCTTATTGGGGTAAACATCTTTCATAAAGCTTCCCAAAAAGGTACTACTACTAATATAGATGGCGAGTTTAGCTTAGAACTACCGGGAGAATCAGCCGTTCTTCGTGTTACTTATGTAGGCTATATTACGCAAAAGGTAGAAGTAAGCACCTCTAACAATAGGCTCTCTATTTCATTAGCTCCCGATATTGCCAACCTAGAAGAAGTTGTTGTAACCGGTTTGGCTTCTACCGTAAAACGAGAAAACTTAGCAAACGCCGTTACCTCTGTTGATGCGGAAGAGTTAGTAGGAGCCTCACCAAAGCAAACCCTGAGCTCAACACTATATGGAAAAATTCCAGGTGCTAATATTAGCTCTAACTCCGGCGCCCCGGGTGGAGGTATCTCTGTAAAATTACGCGGTGTTACTACTATTAACGGTTCTTCAGAACCACTTTATATTGTGGATGGGGTTTATCTGAATAATGACGCTATTGCCAACGGTTCTAATGCCGTGACACAAGCAGCAGCCGGCGGTAGTTCTTCGAACCAGGATAACCCTGTAAATAGGGTGGCCGATCTGAATCCAGATGAAATAAAAAGTATTGAAGTACTCAAAGGTGCGTCTGCAGCCGCCATTTACGGGCAACGAGCCTCCGGTGGTGTGGTTATTATTACAACCAAAAGAGGCAGTGGAGGGAAGGCCCAATTTAGTGCTACTCAGTCTATTGGCTTTACTACCATCCAGAAAAAGCTGGGACAGCGCCAATTTACAGAAGCAACTGCTGACTCGACCTTCGGTCCTAAAGGAAAAGCGCTTTTTAATGAAGCCAAAGCCAACGATCGCTTCCTGGATTATGAAGAACTCATGTATGGACAGGAAGGGGTACTCTCCAAAACCCAGGTCAGCAGTAGCTTTGGAAATGAATCTACTTCGATCTATGTGAGCGGAATGCTTCAAAATGATGAGGGTATTATTAAGACTACCGGTTATGAAAAGCAATCGATCCGGGCCAATGTGGACCATCAATTTACCGATAAATTTAATGTCTCCGTTTCCTCAAACTACATCCATTCGGAATCGAGACGTGGACTTACCGGTAACGACAATACCGGAACTACTTTTGGAGTTTCGATGGTAGCCACTCCAAATTTTGTTGATTTGCGCCCTAAAAATGGTGTATACCCTGCACATCCTTTTAATACGGCAAATCAACTGCAAACACGCGACCTATTTTCAAACAATGAGAACGTTAACCGTGTTTTGACTTCCGTTAAGGCTGAATATGACATTCTCCAAAAAGATGGAAATTACCTGACGCTCCAGTTCCAGGGCGGCGTTGACTTTTTTAGTCAAAACAATAAACTGATCTTCCCAAGTGACCTTCAGTTCGAACGCATCAGCGCTCAACCGGGCACCCTGGTAGAAACCAATACCAACAACCTGAATACCAACACATCATTAATGTTGGTTCATACCTACAGCCTTTCCGAAGATATGACACTGGTCTCGCAAGGTGGATATACTTCATTTAATAACGACCAGAACACCATTTCTACTGTTGGTAGAGGTATTTTAGGTACCCAAACCAATGTAGATCAAACTGTAAGTATCACCAATAATCAAAACCGAGTATTCCAGCGAGATCGTGGATTCTTCATCCAGGAAGAGCTTAACTACGATGATACCTATATTGCCACTGTAGGATTACGTGGCGACAAATCGGATCGTAATGGAGATGTGAATCAGATATTTTATTATCCCAAAGCATCATTCGCGTGGAATATTTCCAATATGGACTTTTGGGATGGCGATGGCCCCATCGACAATTTAAAATTCCGTACAGCATACGGACAAACAGGAAACCTTTCTACCTTCGGAGCAAAGTTTACTTCGCTGGGCCCGTCTAACATAGGTGGATCTGGGGGAATATTAATCACCAATACACGGGGAACCGATGATATTCAACCAGAGCGCCAGAAAGAACTGGAAGCCGGTTTTGATATCAGCGCATGGAAAGGAACAGCGAACCTAAGCGTTACCGTATACCAGAAAAATATTTCGGAACTACTTCTACAGCGCGAACTGGAACCATCTACCGGCTTTAGTTTTGAAAGCTTCAACGGAGGAGGATTACGCAACCGGGGAATTGAAGTCAGCCTGGACCTTACTCCCGTTCGCAGTAACAACCTCAATTGGAACTCCACATTCAACTTCTCCAAAAATGTTTCTGAGGTAACAGACCTCTCTGTTCCTGCCTTTGATGTAGGTGGTTTCGGAACATCACTGGGTGTTTATCGCATAGAAGAAGGGAAATCAGCTACACAAATTGTGGGTATTGATCCTGTCAAAGACAGCAACGGTAATTTTAGTGGAGAGATTACTACTAAAAAATTAGGTGATGGTGAGCCCGACTTTCAGCTTTCTTGGTATAACCAACTAAACATACTCAAGAATGTAGACTTCTCCTTTATGCTACACTGGAAAAAAGGAGGCGACGTTATCAACCTCACCGAACTCCTGTCGGACCTTAATGGTACCACCGCCGATTATGATGATACCGATCTTACCTTCCCCGACTTTGTTAACGAAGCCGGTGGTATTACAGATGATACTAAGAACGGGGTAAAGCGTGCCAGTCTGCTGGGGGTTACTACCCGACAATTTGTTCAGGATGGGTCCTATCTTCGTATGAGAGAAATTGGGCTTTACTATAATGTTCCGGTTTCAACACTGGAAGGCATTAGTTCAGCTATACGAGGGGTACGCTTTGGAGTATCTGCAACAAACTTGTTTACCATATCCCCCTATCGCAGCTATGATCCCGAAGTTTCCAACTTTGGTAACCAACCCATTGCTCAAGGTATTGAGGTGACACCTTATCCCTCAACCAAGCAGTACTACTTCCACTTTAATATCGATTTTTAATTTATAAGCATTGACTATTATGAACAATATTAAACATCGTATATCGATCGCTTTTGTATTACTGCTTGCCTTGATTTTTGTAAGCTGTAATGTTGTAAACATTGAAGATCGTCCGGATCCGAATAACACGGCACTACAAACAGTAGTCGAAAATCCGAGCCCTTCTGAGATTAACACTCTTGTAACGGGTACTGAATCGAGCCTGAGAACCGACCTTCGTATCTACCACATCAACGTTGGTATGATCGGTCGGGAAATGTATCGCTTTTTAGCAGCTGAACCACGCAACACCCAGGATCTGTTGGGCGGCGGTTCTTCTGAACTGGATGCCGGTTCTTTCTATACCACACGCCCCTGGGCAGCGTTCTATACCAGCATACGTAATGCCAATATTCTCATTGAATCAGTAAAAACCATTACTGACAACAATGCAGTAAGTGAAGCACAACGAAACGGTATCTTTGGATTTGCCAAAACCATTAAGGCCTATCAATACCTTATGGCCCTAACGATGCATAACGAGAACGGGATTCGTCAACAAAATCAAACGGATTTCTTCACTACTGGTCCATTATTGAGCAAAGCTGACAGCTATCAGCTGATTGCTGACCTTCTTGATGAAGCTGCTACGCATCTTTCAAATGCCGGAAGTGAATTCTCTTTCCCTTTGTCAGATGGCTTTGCCGATTTTAACAGTCCTTCCACCTTTTTAGAGTTTAACCAAGCCCTGAGAGCACGGGTTGCCGTGTACCGCGGGAATTTCGACGATGCTCTGGGCTTTGTCAATAACTCATTTGTGGATGCCAGCGGAGATCTCGAAAATGGTGTATATCATATCTTTTCCACTGCAACTAATGATGTGACTAACCCATTGTTTTCAAATCCGCAATCCGGAGCCGGTGACAGTTACGTAGTTCACCCCTCATTTGTAGCGGATGCCGAAAGTGGAGACAACCGGGTAGTTGGCAATAAAGCCATTTTGCGCGTAGATGATAACGGCGACGTAAACACTGCTAGCCTTGATGGGCTTTCCAGTGATTATGGCCTGTTTGTTTACAAAACCCAAACATCCCCAATGCCAATTATCAGAAATGCGGAATTGCTTCTTATTCGTGCAGAAGCCAACATCAACGGAAGTTCTCCTGATTTGGCTGCTGCAGAAGATGATATTAATATAATTCGCAATGCAGCAGGACTATCTGACTACGGTGGAGCTCAAACACAACAAGCTCTCGAAGATGAAATGCTGCGTCAGCGGCGATACGAACTATTCTTCGAAGGGCACCGCTGGGTGGATATGCGTCGGTACAATCGGTTGGGGAATCTACCACTCGACCGTTCCGGTGATAACGTCTGGGCATCATTTCCGATACCGGAAAGTGAAAACCTATAACACCTATATTTAAAACTATCATCAGGCCGGAGCTAATCACTCCGGCTTTTTTTATTTTTACCCCTACCCACTGTTTTTGTATTTTAGCGGCTCATTTTAAGTGACGAACAGATTATCAACCAAATGACATACGATTTTCTTATTGTCGGTGCAGGTATCGTCGGGCTCTCAACAGCCTATAAATTATCTGAACGTTTTCCAGATACTAATATACTGGTCCTTGAAAAAGAAGATGAAGTAGCGGCCCACCAAACCGGAAACAACTCGGGGGTTATTCACTCCGGTATCTACTACGACCCCAATAGCTATCGTGCAAAAAACTGTGTCGAAGGCCGTCACCAGCTGGTTGATTTTTGTGAAAAACATGGGGTTGATTATGAAATTTGCGGCAAAGTTATTGTTGCTACTGAGGAAGAAGATATCTCCCGTCTGAACGGTATTTTCGAGACCGGTAAAATAAACGGCATTGAAGGAATCAAAAAAATTGGGCCCAAAGAACTTAATGACATAGAACCCTACACCACCGGTGTAAAAGCAATCCATGTGCCATGCTCCGGCATCGTCGATTATATTGGCGTTTGTAAGAAGCTGAGTGATCTTATAGAAGAACGAGGTCATACCGTGGCTTGCGGCAAAGAAGTAAAAAAAATTAGTAACAATGGCAAAAACCTGTCTGTGCTAACCAATTGTGGCACCTTTAATAGCCGCTACCTCATTAACTGTGCCGGCTTGTATAGTGATCATGTTGCTGAGTCTGCAGGGGTATTCCCTGACATTCAAATTGTGCCTTTTCGCGGGGAATACTTTGAATTAAAACCGGAGGCCAAGCACTTTGTAAACGGTCTTATCTATCCTATGCCAAATCCTGCATTCCCATTTTTAGGAGTACATTTTACCAAGATGGTGAATGGGGCTATTGAATGTGGACCCAATGCCGTATTCGCTTTTGAACGAGAAGGCTATGATAAAATCTCTTTTGACCTGGAAGAAACAATTGAAACCCTGAATTTTCCCGGCTTTTGGAAGCTTGCAAAAAAGCACTGGAAAATGGGTCTTGACGAATGGTATCGCTCTTTTTCAAAGAAAGCATTTGTGAAAGGGTTACAAAAACTGATCCCTGCTATTCAACCTCAACATTTAAAACCTTCTCCTTCAGGAGTTCGGGCGATGGCTTTGAAACCGAATGGCGAAATCCTTGATGATTTCCATTATGAGGCCACCGAAAATGAGATCCATGTTCTTAATGCTCCCAGTCCGGCCGCTACTGCGGGCCTGGCCATTGGTGATGAAATCGTGAAACGGGCAGAAGACTCTTTTTCACTTTAGTTTTTAAGCGACACAGTTGCAGAGTAACACAGACAACTAGCCGATTAACATATATTATATTAGTGACCTTTTAATAAAGACACGCTACTGGGTTATTTTACATATAATTGTTCACTTTACAGCTTTTCTGTGACCCACCCTACATAACAATTCTTGTCATGCTGATCTTGTTTCACCATCTTTGCAGGTATAGATTAATGAAGTGCGATCTCATATCGGCTTCACAACTACATCAACAGCCAGATTTATGGAGCAAGACCTGCATATTGTAACGGATGAACAAACGCGGCGACTGTATGCTACCGACGCTTCCAGCTATGAAGAGTTGCCTCAAAGTGTCGCTTTCCCTACCTCAATAACCGATATTGCTGCAATAGTCAAACATGCCCGAGACCATGGGGTAAGTATCACTGCGCGTGGGGCAGGGACCAGCCTCGCAGGCCAGACTACCGGCCCCGGCATTGTTATGGATGTTGGCCGCAATATGAATGAAATAATTGAGATCAATCCCCAAAAAAAGCAGGCTACCGTACAACCCGGTGTGATACGAGATTCCTTAAACCGAACGACTGACAAACATAACCTTCTTTTCGGTCCGGATACTGCTACTACCAACCGCTGTATGATTGGCGGCATGATTGGGAATAATTCTTGTGGTATCTTTTCTATTAAGCACAACACTACGCGCGAACATATTATTGAAATTAATGCGGTGCTAAGTGATGGATCTCGGGCTACCTTTAAACCGCTGACACCGGAAGAGCTAGAGAAAAAAAAGCAGCTTGATACCCTTGAAGGGGAGATCTATCGTGGGATTACAGCCCTGGTTGAAAACCACCGGGATGAGATTCTTGCCAGCTACCCACATCCCGATATTAGGCGGCGTAATACCGGCTATGCACTCGATCGTTTGTGCGAAATGCAGCCGTTTGTAGAAGATGGACGCCCGTTCAATATGGCTGAATTATTATGTGGCAGCGAAGGCACCCTGGCCATGACCGGTTCCGCAACAGTGAACTTAGTAGAAAAGGACCCAGAATCAGTTATCGTGGTTCCACATTTCTCTACCATTCGTAAAGCTTTGGAAGCTACTGTAGAAGCGGTAAAAATGGAACCGGCTGCTGCTGAACTGGTTGACCATATTATTTTAGATGCCACCAAAGAAAATATTGAACAGCGGAAGAACCGGTTTTTCCTCGAAGGGGAACCACACTGTATTTTAATCATCCAGTTTGATGGGCACAACCAACAAGCGCTTGTGAACAAAGCCAAAAAATTGGCAACACGACTAACCCAATTAGAACTTAGTGACTCAACACCTATCATCACTGATGAAAAGAGAAAAGAACGTGTTTGGAACTTGCGTAAAGCCGGACTTGGGCTACTGATGGGACTAGGCTCAAAAGGAAGAACCCCCACTTTTTGTGAGGATACGGCCGTGCGCGTCCCTGACCTACCTGACTATATTGATGACTTCCAACAAATCCTGGATAACCATAACACAGACTGTGTTTTCTATGCCCATGCTTCTGTAGGAGAACTGCATTTGCGACCTGTTATTAACTTGCAAGATCCTGAGGGCATACAAAAAATGAAAAGTATGGCCGGTGATATTGCCGAATTGGTCCGCAGCTATCGTGGCTCCCTTTCCGGCGAACACGGTGATGGTCGCGCCCGTGCCCCCTATATTGAAAAAGTGCTCGGCTCCGAGATGATGCCATTACTAAAGCAAGTTAAGCAGATATGGGATCCGGAAAATATCTTTAACCCCGGAAAAATCACCAATCCCAAACCACTAGAAGAAGATCTGCGCTACTCTCCTTCTTATGAGCGCCCCAATCCCGATACCCATTTCAACTGGCGAAAAGAGGGGAGCTTTGGGCATGCCCTGGAACTCTGTAATGGGGCCGGCGTTTGCCGTAAACTTGCTGATAGCGGCGGCACCATGTGTCCCAGTTATATGGCTACTAAAGAGGAGAAAGATACCACCCGTGGACGTGCAAACTTATTCAGACAGCTTTTTGCTGGAAAAAAACAGGACGCCTTTAGCTCTGACGAGCTCAAAGATGCTCTCGATCTATGTCTAAGTTGCAAAGCCTGCAAGAGTGAATGTCCTGCTAATGTCGATATGGCCAGGATGAAAGCAGAGTTTACCCAGGGCTGGCACGAAAAGCACGGCATTGACTTGGAAGAGCGTTTCTTTGGCCAGGCAGCCAAACTATACCCCATGGCCAGTTACTTTCCGAAGGTATCGAACTGGTTCATGAGCCAACCCGTAATCAAAGAATTACTTGAGCAATTTCTGGGAATCGACAAACGACGCACCCTCCCCTCTTTTGCACCCGAAACCTTTATGAACTGGTTTAACAATGACTATACCAGTAGAGTCGATGGAGAAAAGGTGGTTTTACTGGTTGATATCTTTACTAATTACCATGAGCCTGAAGTGGGAAAAGCTGCGGTTCGTTTCCTGGAAGAGTCGGGCTACCGGGTTCATGTACCGGATTTCCATGAAGTGGGGCGTCCCCAGATATCTAAAGGAATGCTCGATCATGCCAAAGACCTCCTCGATCAAAATCTCCCCAGGCTGGCGGCTTATGCTTCCGATGAAATGCCCATCATTGGTCTGGAACCCTCGGAAATACTCACCCTTCGTGATGAATACCTGGATTTATGTGACGACCACCAGTTGTCACAGACAAAAAACGTGGCTGATCATACTTTTACTTTTGATGAGTTTGCAGCAAAAGTGTTAAAAGAAAATGGGACCGGTATTCATAATGGTGGTCAGCAAACAGTATATGTACATGGGCACTGCCATCAGAAATCTCTGGCGGGACACAAAAACATTAAAAAGTTACTCGAACTTCGGGGGTATCAACCCAAGATTCTTGATACCGGTTGTTGCGGAATGGCTGGCAGCTTTGGCTACGAGAAAGGACATTATGAGGTCTCTATGGAGATCGGAAACCAGCGCCTTTTTTCATCTTTAGGCGAGCTCCCGGATGAAGCTCTTATCTGCGCACCCGGCTTTTCGTGTCGTCACCAAATAGCTGATGGCACCGGTAGAAATGCATTGCATCCAGTACAGTTTCTAGGTTAAAAAGGTACACATGACAGCACCTAGCAGTATGCTATCTTGGTGATAATTATTTATCATGAGATCTTTTAGCATATTACAGAGATATCCTAGTACTTATCTCTTGCGATGCAACTCCAATATTTGATATTGGAGCTGTAGAAAGCCATCCCCCCCTCCGCTCACGCTCCTTTCAAAAAACAAGTTGCATAATTTCAATCAAAGGCAACCCTCGGTACAAAATTGCTGTATAGACAGTAAAGGAGCTTCAATACGCTAACCACAATTAAGAAATTTTGACATGTTTAATAACAACCGGCGAAATATCATATTGAGTATCATTGTATCACTACTTCTTTTTTTTGCAGGATGTGGAGATTCAATGACTTCTTCAGGCGAAGAGGGTGGTCAATCTGCGAGCTTTGACAGTGGAACCATTGGCCCGGGCGAAACATTTACTTACACCTTTTCGGAGGAGGAAGTAGTCGAATATTACTGCACCATTCATATCCCAGATATGCAGGGACAAATTACTGTTACATCCAATGCTAAAACAGTAGATAGAGATACCGTCAGTATGGAAAATAATAAGTTTGTTCCTGAGAACCTTGAAGTAGCTCCCAATACCGAGGTCATTTGGATTAACAATCAAGATCACACTCATGATATTAAAACAGGTAATCCATCAAATAATGGTGGTGGTGACGATTACTAAATTAATCACATACCATATTCAATAACTTCATTCTCCGATAGCTGCACCGATTTTTTGTTCCTATCACTTTGCCATAGGACGGGACTATCGCTATACCCCTTTTATTGCTCCTTTTTTTCGATAGGATAACCCGCCTCAACCCAGGAACGAAATCCGCCGGCCAGCGACTTCACGTTTCTATAACCCATCTTCTGGAGATTATCTGCTGCCAGTGCCGATCGGTAACCGCCGCCGCAATAAAGCACCAGCTCCTCCTCCATATTGGGATATTCTTCTTCAATATCTCGTTCAATAACCCCTCGCCCGATATAATCTGCGTTAACGATATGAGCATCCTCCCATTCATCCTGCTCGCGCACATCCAACAGCACAAAATCCTCTTCACTGTCCTGTTTCCTCTTTACTTTAGCAGGAGTAACTTCTTCGATGCGCGTTTTAGCATCGTCAACGAGAGTAACAAATCTGTCAGAATGATGTTTTCCCATAATAGCTTCATCTTTGGCTACTGATTGATACAGAGTTAAAACAGATTATATATAGTCAATAGTTAGATTAAAAAAATCCATAATTCTCCGTGCAGATCCGCAACTAATTTTTAAAGGTGTTTTTATTTATCAATTCCTGGGCGCTCTCCAAGGCCGCGTCAGTAATATCTTCCCCACTCATCAGACTGGCTACTTCGGTAATATGTTCGTTCTCATCCAATGGGATTATCTTCGATACCGTTCGTCCGTTCTGCTCCATCTTTTGAACCTTATAATGTTTGTGAGCCTGGCTGGCAATCTGTGGCTGATGCGTAATAGCAATAATCTGGCAGCGCTCTGAAAGCCTGCGCATCGTACGGCCAACCTTCTCAGAGATCTCACCACTGATGCCGGTATCGATCTCATCAAAAATCATTACCGGCAGACTCTGCTCCCGAGCAATAATAGATTTTAGAGCAAGCATTACCCGACTAATCTCCCCACCCGAGGCAATCTTAGCCAGCGGTTTGGGCTCCTCACCTTTATTAGTAGAAATATAGAGGCGAATATCATCACACCCATGCTCGGTGCACTCTACGGGCTGTCCGTCAATGGTGAGCCAACCCTGCTGCTCCGAAGTATGTATCCAGTCCACCCGCACCTCGAAGTTTGCATGAGGGATACCCAGCTTAGTCAGTTCCTGCTCAATCTCTTCGGAAAGGTGGCTGCCCACTTCTTTGCGGTTGTTGTGTAATTTCTGCGCCTTTTTAGCCAGCTTTACCGCTTGGGATTCAATCACCTGTTCCAAATTCTCAATTTCAAGATCAAAATTCTCAGCCAGGCTTAGTTCTTCCTTGATCTCCTCTAAGTACTCGATCAGTTCCGGGATACTGCGATGATATTTCTTTTGCAAGCTATTCAGCTGATTTTGGCGCTTTCGCAGTTTCTCCAGCCTATTGGGATTAAATTCAATTTTATTACGGTATCGTTGTGCAAACTGTACTGTCTCCTGTATGCTTATACGCGCCGAAGATATCTCTTCTCGATAGCTTTCAAACTCAGGTTCAATACGGGCGATATCTTCTAAATGCAATTTAATCTGATTAAGCAGACTGATTACATTAACCTCATCGGCATCCCCGATTTCCACAATAGTCCCCGCCTTTTGATCAAGCTCTTCCGCATTATCCAACAAATGCATCTCTGCTTCGAGCTCCTCTTCTTCATCGGGATCCAATTCCGCGTCTTCGAGTTCTTTCACCTGGAAGCGATACAGTTCTACCTTTTCTTCAAGTTCCCGTTCGCGCTTCTTTAATGATCGCAGCTCTTTGCGTAGCTCCTGCATATCGGCGTACGATTGCTGGTAGGCTTCCAGTGCGGGATGCACCTCTTCAAAACCATCCACTACCGTCCGGTGATTTTCTTCCTTAAGCAGCATCTGGTGATCGTGCTGACCGTGCAGGTCTACTAAGTAATCACCTACTTGGCTAAGCACCGAAATAGTTACCGGAGTGTCATTGATAAACCCGCGACTTCCGGAAGAACGAATTTCGCGGCGCAAAATAAGCTCTGAGCGTTTTTCAACAGCATTTTCCCCGAGAATCCTGTTAATTTCATTATTGTCACCCACCTTAACAATAGCTTCCGCGATTGCTTTACTGGCTCCCTGGCGAATGACATTGGTATCGGCACGTTCGCCTAATATCATATTCAGAGCACCAATAATAATAGACTTTCCGGCCCCGGTTTGTCCTGTCAGAATATTGAGTCCCTCTTGAAAAGAGACCTCCAGTTCATCGATAAGTGCAAAATCTTTTATGTATAGTGATTGTATCATAGGCGTCAATTTTTTATCAGGCACTTAATGTACAAAGCGGAAGGCATAAAGTCTGTGTTACAGCATTTTTTTTCAAATTCTAATACAGACGGGAAATAAAAAATAGGCCGACAATGACGTCTCTCTTGAAAAATAACATCTGCCGACCTATCTGAATTAATTTTGGATAAAAAATAGGCTCCCACCGAAGTGGGAGCCAAATCTTTTTCCCTCAAGGTATCTATCTTAATGAAGAGTCACTAGTAAGACCCTTGAGGAAGGTAATCCTTACAAAAAAAATTCAGAAATTTCGTACCTTATTAATTCCTAATACTAATATGGCCTTAGAACCTACTGATGACCGAAAAAGAGATAAAAGAATTTAAAGAATATCAGCTTACAGTTTCCGAAGAAGAGCATAATCTGGAAACACGATTGGATAAATTTTTGGCTTCCCAGATCGAAAATACTTCGCGCACAAAAATAAAAGAGGCTATAAAAGAAAATCACATTACCGTTAATGGTACAAATGAAAAACCATCCTATAATATTGAAGAAGGCGATATCATCGATGTCCGTCTTCCTATCCCCAAGCCCCCGGAAGCGACCCCCGAGGAGATGGAGCTCAATATTGTGTATGAGGATGAGTCGCTACTCGTGGTAAACAAACAGGCCGATATGGTTGTACATCCAGCCTACGGCAACTGGACCGGCACCCTGGTCAATGGATTGCTCTGGCATACCGATAACCTTTCTGAACCCGAAAAAGGCACCATTCGGCCGGGCATCGTGCACCGTTTGGACAAAGATACTACCGGGCTGCTAGTAGTAGCAAAAGATGACAAGACTCACCGCAAGCTGAGCAGCTATTTTCGCACAAAAGAGATCGAACGCACCTACTGGGCCATTGTATGGGGCACGCCGGATGAAAAGGAAGGTACTATTACCGGGAATATCGGCCGCGATCCACATAACCGCCAGAAGATGGCTGTTCGCGAAGGGGATAAAGGAAAAGAAGCTAAAACTCATTACAAGGTGATCGAATATTTTGACCATCTCAGTCTTTTAGAACTCAAACTGGAAACCGGGCGCACCCACCAAATTCGTGTACATCTGGCTGATAATAACCTCTGGGTATTCGGTGATCCAAAGTATGGAGGCAACTCTGTACGCTATGGACCCAATACCGGAAGCCGAAGGCAGATGTTCATCAATTTATTCAAATTGCTGCAACGGCAGTGCCTGCACGCTAAAACGTTGGGCTTCGAACATCCGGTAACGGGAGAGGATATGCAGTTCGACTCTGAACTGCCGGCCGATTTTGTACAGGTGCTTGGGATGCTTCGACAAAACTGTAAACCGGACCAGCTGTATTCATAATCTGGGTCCCAAACACTAATGGAACTGCTAACTTAACCGCAATCTTCTACTTTTAAGTGGTCCGAAAAATGGGGAAGCTTACCTCCCATCAATGTATTAATATCGGATAAACCAAGGCGCTATTACCCGTAATATTTATAGGAAGGACATTTGCTGTTCTGAAGTTCAACGCTCAATAATCAAAGCATCACCTGCTAAACCTCTAAAAAGCTTCTTCCAGTTAAAGAACGGATATTGGGGGTAAAAAGTCGTTGACTAGAAAATTGAAAAAATAATTGTTGATATAATTTAAATATAGGCCTATCTTTGGCCTCTTATTGAAATGCGCCTGTAGCTCAACTGGATAGAGCACCTGATTACGGATCAGGAGGTTAGGGGTTCGAATCCTCTCAGGCGTACTCTCTCATAAGCCCCTGACTCATATAGAGTTAGGGGCTTTTTTGTTTTAATATATCTATTCATAATAAATAGAGCTTCTATTCTGGTACAAGAATGGTACAAGGAATAAGACTATATCCCTTCTATTTTTTTCTTTATTTAAACCGATCTAATTTTATAACCTTATTCTAAAATATTTTACCATACTCAATAAATTAAAGCATAATAATTCCTTCTTATGTCGATCAAAGTAACCTATAAGATTGAGCTTTCATCCAAGAGCCAGAACAAACCTCTTATTGATGAAATAATGGATCAGTTCTGTAAAGATTCTAGTTGGGGTACTCATGCTTCCCCTCTACATGCCATAAAAGAAACTATAAGTGAAGATGGAAATTGGCGAGAATTAGAACCAAACTACTCCGTCACTCTATCTGAAAAGAACTTGTACCTAATTGATGTCTACTTCAAAACAAAACAATTCAATTTCCATACAGAAGGGTTAGCCCATTTTATAGGCACAATAGCAGGTGACATTTTATCAAACAGAAGTTTTAAAAGCGTATCTGTAGAGGATATTGTATTTCCAAAATCATATGTAGATGACTTTTTTCCTCATCCCAATTTGGGAGTCGATGCATTAAGAAATGATTTTCTTAGTGAAACACTAGATAATTCCAATAGACCTTTTCTAGCTTATTCTATAAAGCCACGATTAGGTTTAAATAAACTTCAGTTTAAAGAGCTGCTTGAAAATATAAGTAATTCAAGGGCTGACATTATTGAAGACGATGAAAGAATTATTGACCCTGAAATCTGTTCCTTTCAAGATCGGCTTGATATCATTTCTAATATTGATTTCAATAAAGGAACCAAATATTCAATCAATGTAACCTTTCCTTTACAGCATCTTAAAGATAAAGTACAAGAAGCTTACGATTCTGGGATTCGTGTATTCAAATACGATGTGATGGTAGGAAGTTTTGATGGACTATTATATCTGAGAAAGATAATCAAAATGTTTAAGGAAGAATGTGCTCTGACAGTTTTTCCTGATGTGTATGGTCTGAATTTTAGAAACTTGTCAAGACGAGTTGTATTGAAATTGAGTAGACTATGTGGTGCCGATATCATATATGGGGGATCCCCTAAATGGGACTGGAGTCGTTATGGTTACCTAGCAAACTTTGAGGAATTTAAGAACAACCATAGAATACTTTTAGAAGATATAGATGGACATGATATAAATTCCACATTACCAACAATAACTCATGATATACAACCAACATATCTGGAATATACTATTTACCACTTACGGAAGAGATTCAATAACCATCTTAATTATGCATTTTTTATTGGAGGAGGTATTAGTGCTTATCCAGGAGGTAATGAAGTCAAAGATGTCATAGATGAATATATCACTACAATGGAAGAGGCTTCAGAAAAAGATTTGTCAGAAATAAGAAGTTGGAAAGAAATTCCTCAGATAGTTGGTAATGCTTTTCAAGCAGATCGAGATTTAAAAAAAGAATTTCAGCGTTTGAACTGGCCTTCAATAAAAAGAATAAAATCTTAAAAAATGGATTTTTCACTAGTTGACTTTGCAACTTTTTATAAGCTAGTAGGTGGAGCTGGTTTAGTTGGCTTATCTGCACAACTAGTAGGTATTCTAAAAATTAACAGGGATATAGTAGACCTACTAAAAGACATTGAAAGTTCAAGAGAAAAACACGAGAGCTTAGGATTTGTCTTTAACCTTCCACTCGAGGTTGAAGATGTAATTGACGACTTCTATCTGATTAACAACCTACTAAAGTGGATTATATGTTTTATAATCCTTTCAGCTCTCTCCGTTGCATTATATGCATTGTTACAAAACGTACAGTTTCCCTTAGCATCAGATTTGGGTTGGAAGATTTTAGTAATTAGTCAGCGTATTTGGTTGTTAATTTTAATTCTTGTTCCAATAACTCTAACATGTACAGTATTTTGGAAATACATCAATATTCATGTTATAAATTTCAAAAGATACCAAGAGGGGAATAGATGACTACTATTTATAGAAAAAATAACTCGAAACTAACTTTCAAAACTACTTCCAATAACATTTTAATTGCGAAAAATGACAATGATAAATTACAACACTATTTACTTCCAATTGGCTTGAATTATAAAAAATTTGACCGGCTTGAAATTGAGAATGGATCAACCTTTTTAAAAAACTCGGAAATTTCTGAATCATATAATTCGGTAGTTAATTTATCAGCTTATCCGGTCCGCAAATGTTATCCCGAAGAAAACATTGAATATTCAGTAGTTTATGATAATTCTGAATATTTCCAATGCACTAAACTCATATATGAACGACATTATGTAAAAAACACTCCAGTTGGAATGGTTTTTACGGCTAAAATCAATGATGAAATAGCAAGTCTCGTAGTAGTACATAGACTTACCTATTCAAACCCAAATGGCAGATCAGCATACTTATCTGATAAGCAGGAAATTTACGAAGATAAGGAACAGAGAGATTATGCTAAAAAGCATATGGCATGGATTTCTAGAATCGTAACTGTAGAAAAATATGAAGGGCAAGGTATTGCTAGAAGACTTTGCGAACAATTACCTAGTTTACTTAAAGAAATCTATCCAAATGGAGAATTGAATGAAATTGAAGTAATGACAACTTGGAGTATTCAGGATTTTAAAAAATATGATATTGCAAATGATGAAGATTCAGTTACTGATATTCAGTTTGACCAGGAAAACGACCTTCTATGTAAGGCTGGCTTTGATCGAATCGCAGTTAAAATCAAAACTGATACTGGGAATATAAGTAACAAAACTCGGAACGATGATGGGTGGAATGAAACTCAAAATATTCAATATCAAAATGAGGATGGAGATTTTATTGAAAGATCTGAAAAAGTAGCTAGATACTATTATGTCAAAAAAATTTGATAAACGTCTCTTTGTTCCACTTAACAAAGAAGCATTTAAATGGTTTAAACATGGGAAAAAATGGGAAGTAAGAAAATTAAAGGGGCAGTACAACCCGAATAATATCTGTACAGGAAGAAGAGTGGAATTAAGAAAAGGTTATAATGGCACTAGTTTATGGGGGAACGTTACTAATGTTAGAGTTTTTGATGATTATGAAAAATTATTCGATTCAATAGATTTTAAACACATATTCCCTTTTGCAGACAGTCTCAATCATGCCAAGACATTAATTTTAAACTACGTGAATCAAAACGAAATTATTGCTTTCAAGATTAAATTAGATATTGATGAATAAGACCGAAAGGAAAATTAAGCATCTTTATTTCCATGAAAACTATTACGAAAAAATACTCGAAGGGAACAAAATATCTACTGTTAGAAAGGGAGTATTGATACCTGACAGCCTTAACATTACCCTTATTTTCAATAAGATTAATGAAAAATTAGATGCCAAAATTCTAAGACTCGATTATACTTATACTCTAAACACCCTTACTGAACAGGTTGCAAAAAAAGATGGGTTTAATTCAATCCAAGAATTAAAAGATGCCTTGCACAAACATTATCCGAACATGAATAGTGAACAACACTTAACAATAATCGAGTTCAAAGTCTATAAATCTTAACTACTTCCATACACTAGACTACTATCAAGTGAGATGGTTAAATAATTGCATTTCTACTTTGAAAAGGAGCAAAGCATATATTTCACCTCTAAAACAAAAGGTTTAGGACTATTTTTATTTGATTAAACAATACTACTCAACCTCTCCTTGATCCCCTCCCAATGCTGATTGAGATTTATAGTCCGTATCTCAATTGGATGGTTTTTATATCGGTACTCTAAATCATACTCTTCTGAAATCGTCGGATATAACAAAATACCCTTAGTCCTAAAATTACGCTTCGTACCATCCTCTTGATGCATGAGATAGCTATACAATTGATAGAGGTTTCCTGACTTCACTTTATCGGTATCATAGCTGCTTTGCATCGTCTCTTGATAATACTTTGTATCAATAATTATCTTTTCATCCGATTTCCGAAGGGTAATGTCGGTTTCCATCCTGGGGAGGAACTCCAGGTTGGCATCATCATGGGTATCAAAGCTCCAATAGATATACTCTCCACTGACATCCCATTCAGAGTGTTCAACTTTATAAAAATTCAGGACAAACTTTTCGAATAGCGTAGCCATCTTCTTTTCGTTCCGGGTCACATCCGAGAAGGTCCAAGTACCTTCCTTTTCGTTGGGAAGCTGGTTTTCATAGATAAGCTGACAGACATTCAGTAAGAACTCATAGAATCGATTATTTCTATGGATCTTTATCTGATCAAATACAATTGGGCTTAGATCTAAAATTTGAATCCGAGGGAATCGTCGTAGCACCTTTCGGATACTATCTTTGATACTTTCATCCAAATCTGCTGCATACAACAGTTTAAATAAGGTTGTATAGAGAATCTGGTTATGGAGTATATCAGCAGAATATTCATCATAACTACAAACGGCGCGCAGTCGTTGAAAGGAGTTTTGCTTAACGGATTTGCTGACTTCCAACTTCCCTTTTACGCCTACATTTTCCTCCGTAACCGCTACATAATCATGTTCCAGCCCACGCTTTAAAAGAATACGGGAGCCATTAATTAACACCCGGGATAGGAGTTCGAGTAAATCCTGTTGACCGTCGGTAGATACATTGACCCGATCCTTTTCCTCAAGCTTATCCCACGCATAGCATAGTAGGAAATATATATTTTCAACGGGTATCTGCATGTAATCAGCGGTTTAGTATTTCATGCATCTTTTTTACTTGGTCGGAATTATCAAACCAGATCTCTTCAAGCAGAGGTTTGATCTCATACTCAACCGTTTCCTGGTACCACTCATCCTCACTTTGATTGTTATTAAACGTGCAAAAGTAACTATGGCCGATCCGAAATCCTTCATTCAGATCTTGTTTAATAACTTTATTTACTTTTTTTACAGATGACTGAATATGGCCGCGCAATGATTTGGAAACACCTTGGTTATCAAGAAAGGCCAAGAATTTGTCCTCAAATTTTGGCTCTAAGCTTATAAAAGCGAAACGGCGGCGTAGGGCATAGTCAATAATAGATAACGAGCGGTCCGCGGTATTCATGGTCCCTATGAGGTGAAGATTAGGTGGAACAAAGAAGGTATCCTCCTCATCTTCGGCATAAGTGAGCTTGGTGGCAAAACTGCTGTTTCTTTTATCCGCTTCAATAAGCATCAGCAGTTCGCCAAAGATCTTGCTCAAATTTCCACGGTTAATCTCATCAATGATAATGAAGAAGTCTCGGTCCTTGTGGGTATGAGCCTTTTGACAAAATTCATAAAAGATTCCATTACGTAAATTTGTGCCGTTTTCGGTTATGCGTAACCCCTGGATAAAGTCTTCATAACTATAGGACTGGTGAAATTGTACGACTTCAATCTGGGAGTCATTTTCATATCCCATGATCTGATATGCCAGTTTTCGAGCGATAAAAGTTTTGCCCACTCCGGGAGGACCTTGCAAAATAATGTTCTTCTTGCGTTGTAGGATCGAGATAATCTCATCGAACTTACTTCTGGACAAGAAGGGTTTATCCGGATCTTCGTCGAAATCATATGGCTTTCGGCTGCTACTTTCCAACTTCCGCTCTTCGGAAATATTCTTTTGATCGATGGTCGCACGGATAATGTCATACTCCTCCTCGGTCAGAGAGAATAGACTCCCCTGGTTATTGATAAATACCTCACAGTCTTTGAGGCTGGGATCACTCTTTAACTCGTTCCAGCTTACCGGGACTTCGAGTTTTTCAATAACCTCAAACTCAATGACTTCCCCTTCATCTTCGGATTGATGCAGCTCTTCGGTGATTTGCATGATAGCCCGAATCTGTTTGGACGGACTGCTCTCATATCCGATTATCAGATCACCAGGCTGAACCGATTCAAAATACTTGTAAATTCTTCGCTTATTTCCCTTTTCATTACGGGAAGTGTAGGTTTGCTGGTCTCCTACCTTCTGATCGCTTAGGCTCCATATTGATGGGTTAGCATTTAGCCACCAATAGTTAGTCTCTGTTTGCTCATCAATATCAGAATCAATGTTCTGGACCTTATTATAAACAGTACTATAATCCAAGTCATACTCATCAAAAACTTCTGACAACTCAGGATATAGGCGTACATATTCACTAAAAATAAACTGCCAGGTTTTGGTTGGACTAAAAGTATCTGGTCGGAACAGATTGGTATAGTTCTGATAGGTTTCGGACTTATACTCATACACTTTAGTTGTAAGCCAGTTTACTTTCCTCTGGTGTGGATATTTATCACTATCATGATATTCATATTCGCCAGTAATGATTCCAATCCCCAAAACTTTATTTACGCCCTGATTGGCAAATATAATATCACCAATATTCGCCGTCTTAAATAACCAGGCATTCCATGTTTTATTCGTTTTGTCATCCTCATCTAATCCTGCAATTTTATTCAATTCCTGCCTACTACCTACATCGGTAATATCACCCAGCTCAAGATCCTTATAACCAATCCCAATCATTTTTTCATCACGGAAACGATCCCAATCAACAGCCTGAGATCCTGGACTATACTTATAGTAACTTCTCGGAGCACTATTGAGTTGAATTATGTCGTCTTTAAGCTCCTTTAAAGTGGTTTTTATTTCAGAGTAGGATGATACGTCCCTTAATTTTTCCTTTGGTTGATTCTCATCAAGGGTTTCCTCTAACGTACCACCAGCCATATAACCAGCTTTGGGCTCGCTACCAAACCTAACAAAGAATTGATAGGCCTCTTTGTGTGACTCTTTTTGAATAGGATATAATGCTAACCAACATATACTGCTACCAAAGTTTTGCGCACCGTTAAAATCAACAGTATGAATCTGATAATCAGTTAATTCCAGGTCCTTGATTAACTGGTTACTAATCTGTTTTAAATACTGACGTACCGTTTCTTTCACCGTATCACGATAGAAAAAAGTATAGAAAAGAGGCCAATATCTTGACCAAGCTAAAAAGGCATTTGTCTGCTTTGATGATGCCTCCATTTTGTCCAACTGTTCATCCGGAACATGTTCAAGTTCCTCTCTTTTTTTGTCTCCAATATTCCCTTTGATCCCTTCCACTATCTCTGGGGTAATATGTTCTCCATTCAATAACCTACCGGCAACCTCAGCACGCAACATATTAACAGGCTGATACCTTCGGGTAGGATCACCATATTCATTATAAACACTCTTTAGCTTGTCTTTTCCCAGTATTCTCATCGCCTCAAATAAACCCTGGTCATCTTTTTCATAGGTTCTATATTCCTTGGCCAGCTTGATTAGATATTCAAATTGTTTTTCCATTTTAAACAACCCTATGTTCATTTTTCCTATTTAACTTTTCATACTCATCTTGAATTAGAGAATATACTGCATTTCTAATAGGCTCTATTCTACTAAAAGATTCTAATCCCCAATAAGTACCAACTCCATAATATCCTTGGTATTCAGCTTTCAGTTTCTCTTTGTCCTCCCCTGCTACAATTTTGACATCTACAGTTTCATTCAATTCCTTGACATCAAAATAGACAAGCTGTTCTCCAAACCTTTTATCTTCTCCGTTTTGAATTAGGAAAATTTGGACAGGGAAAGATGTGCGAAAATGGGATGCTGCTGTTGGGAAATTAACTTCAAGAACTTTTTTATAGCTTTGATAAAACTCTTTAAAAAAGGACACCGATCTCTCTATCAAAAACTTCCTATGTTCTGTAGTTAACTCCTCCTTAATAAGGCGATATCTTTTAATGACTTCGATTAAGTCCGCATTAGGAGAAACTATTTTATCATTACCAGCTAATTTTTTCCTTTGTATATGCTTTCTTAATCTCGATTCGAAGTCTTCTAAATCTATATTCCTCTTTGGTAAACCTCCATGGCTCAAGGTCGATTCAGGAACTTTAATAGTACTATGAAACCTATCACTTTTAAGTTTATCCAAACCTTCAAGAAGCTCACCAATTGTAAGGACATATTGCTTTGAGGTATTAGAAATTCTACTTCGCCTACCTTTCAACATCTTACTCAAAGAAACAGCTTCAATGTATAGGGCTTCTTGTTCCATTATTTCTGTTTCAATAAGACCGCCATCTCGTACAAAATCTGATAACTGACTTTCTACATCCATAAATGCAAACTCAACGGGATAGGACTGTACCGCTGATGTACCGATATAGGAATGTAAATAACTTATATTGTATTTTTTTCGATAGTAGTTAACAGTCTCCCCAGGATCATCAGCATCGATCAACCTCATTATCTCTTTTTGACCAGTAACTACCACTTTGTCTTTATTTTTTGGAGTAATAGGACGGTACCCATATAGCTGCCCTGCCTCACTTTCATTTTGCTCAACCAATAAACCGATATTCTTATAACCTCTGGGAGCAAACTTTAACACAAGATTTGGGAAGTGACGATTTATAATCTTTTCATACCATACTAATACACCATTATATGCTTCGTCAAACTCATTTTTATCATAGGTAAAGTTTTCATAGACTTTTTCAACCTCTCCCACAGTATAAGTTTGTCGATTCTCCCGACACCATTTGGTTAAAAAGAAATCAGATGAGACCAACTCCTCCCAAATTTTTTTCCAAAAGACTCTTTTAGTTAAATCCTCTTCAAGTTTATAAAAACCACTAACAAATAGAGCAATTTCACTGCCAAAATTTTTAGATAGAAAAGGACTAATTGATTTTTCTTCATGATGAATTTCAAGAGCAGCAAAAAACTCCTGCCATTGGTCATGTTCAAAACTAATACTTTCATCAACTTGGATTAGTAACCCCTCTTCTTTCAAGTCCTCCAATATTGAGTCAACAGAGTATTCACTATAACCTAACCTATTTTGAATTTTATGAACGCTCTTCGTTAGTACTTCTCGAAATTTATTATATGGAACAGAATAGGCGGATTCTTCAAGTTCGATAAAGAGCTCATAAGCAACAGCCCCTAAAACTTTCTCTTTTAGTTCTAAGGGTAATGTTTTATTAGGCTTTCTATTCTCCTCATCGTGCCTACTCTTTAAGAACCGTTTAAATAAAAAAGATTTATTGTCATCAAACCTTTCTTCTTGATCAAAAACTTTCGCAAGAAGTTTTATCAATTGTGGCGTATCATATAACTGCAACAATTCTTTCTTATATCCATATTGCAGATGCATCCAGACTCGCTTAAATCTTTCTTCACCAGCATGCACTTTTAAAATCTTCTCTGCTAATTCCCTATTGTTACCTAAATCTTGAATGTCATATAAATTAAACTGGAAAGGACAAGCTGAATAATGATCTCTGCTTATTAGAACAAACTTGTTCTTTTTGTACTCCAGCAGATTATCAATTTTTGATTGATCCCGTTTAGCTTCATTTGACAATAAATTGTGTGCATCATCGATTATGATTAAAAAGCGTTCTTTTTTTAATTGATCCTTAAGCCAATCTATATCAAAATGAGTGGGATTTTTAATCAGATCTCTTTCGACAAGTGAATTGAATATCTCGCTAAATAGGTCATTGCTGGCATATTTAATATAAACTGGTATCCATTTTGGTCTTATAAAGCGATGATCTGAACACAGCTCAATCAAGAATTTTTTAACTAAGCTTGTCTTCCCGGATCCAGGCTTCCCTTGAATGTGTACTTCATCTTCCGCATTAAGTATTTCAGTTAATGATAATTCATTAAAAGAACTTGAAGCTGAATTAGCTATTAATTTGAGATCTGGGAAACTGTCAAAGACTTCTTCGTTTTTGAAGCGGTTTACTAGCTCTCTACAATATCTACTATAGGACTTGTTATAAAACCTTAGCCAACTTTTTCGAATGGAGGGTATAAATAATGCAAATATAGGAGATGCTAATAGACCTAATAGGCCATATTCTAAAATAAAATTCCAAATCGCTTTCAATCCCAACTAATTTTTATTCATTTCTTAACTACTTATGCTATCTTCGATAAACCGAAATTCCTTTCCATTTAAATTATATGACTTATTAAATAACTGATCTAATTCTTTTTAGTAAGCTGAGAATAACAAATGTTAAGTTTTGTCTTTTCTTTACATTGAACCATTTCTAAAAGGAAATGCACGATAAAAGCATTTAAATGCCGTTTAGTATCATAAAGTTTTATGATACTAAGTTTATATTCCATTCATTCAGGACCGTAGTTTGTACCGTTTACGTGGCTAATTTCCTTGTTTTTGACCTAATTTCGTAAAGATTTATGAATCATAAATCTCATTGATCTAAGATTATGAACGACAAAGGGTTAATTACCCATTAAAAACAGCAAATATCAGGGTTTTAGGTCAACTTAAATATTCATAGGATACTATGATCTAATTTTATAAGTATACGTGAGATTGCTGTTAAGGCACTTTTTTAAAATCAATTCCGTAAATCTATTCATAAAAGATTATTAAACTGCCTAAAGGTAGTACTTTAAGCCATCCAGGCTATTTAAATAGTCAAAAAATCTTTTCTTATAACTACCTCAGAAATACTTTTTGTACTGACAGAAGGGCATAAATAAAGCTTAATTTCACTCACTTACGTCTACTTTTTATTACATAACGTATTTAAACCGTTTAAATAGCGATCTTCGTGTCGTATTAGATGCATTATGTAAAGTCATCCTAAAACAATCTTAACCCTCCAATAACCAGGTAAATATTTATTGCTGAAAAAGCATACTTATCAAAGTGATTATTCTTTTGTCATATCGGTAGTTAAGCCTTTAATAGGATGAAATGCATGAGATAAATAAATACTGATACGACAGAAATAAATAGAGTTGATCCCTGAATAATAATTAAACCAGATGGAAGAGAGTTAGAAATAGAATCTATTATTTCCTCCGCACCTTTTTTGTCTTCAATCTCGTTATCAGAAATTTCTTCAATTTCAAAACCATTAATATCCTCAAGTTCCTCTTTGATACTATTCAATACCAATCCTTCAATGACTGGTTTTAGTTTTTTCACTATATCATCTTTCATAGAATATAATTTTATCCAGAAACCAGATCCTAACGAGATTATTAGAGCTAATAATGCAACTATAGCATTAAAATTTAGCGGCTGAATCTCAGCCAATTTTAGTTGCACTAATAAAGCCGTAAAAAAACCTAATAAAGCTAATCCTATACTCGTAAACCACTTCGACTCATCAACTAATCTTTCAAAAGCCGCCTTAATTATATTAGCTGCAATCTCTCTTTTTTGGGTTTTGAATACTTCATCCACCGTTTCAATAATTTCTTCTTTACTCATATTATTTAAATGATTTTATGTGTGTATAAATGATTAGATTTATTGTGTTATTAAAGTAAAAGAACTTTAGAAACCTATTTGTTGAAGAGAATATTTAAGTAGAATAATGAGAGGTACTTAACTTCATTTTTGCACCTATTTCAATAAATTCTGGCATTTTTCCTGGCATGAATAATTTTTAAGGGGGCCCCTAAGCCAATATGTAGACCCTACCCCCCTTAAATAAACTCACCCCAAAAATAATATTGGATTCTTAGAGCGTCATAAATCCTTATCTCAATAAGCAATTTACTTAAAAAGAAAATCTCATTATTTAATAATTTTTGATCTAAATCCCTTTATTGCATTACATTATATGTATTATTTACTGGGTTTAATATTCTGTCTTGGCTTTATTATTGGTATGGTTAAAGGCAAAAAAGAGTTAGCAAGGGGTTTGAAAGCTTTTATAACTAATTCTCAAACAATTAATAAAGGACGTAGTTAACTATATTGACGACAACAACTAAATATTGGAAAATCGAAATCCTACTAAATCAGTAATTTTAAAATGAGGCTTGAAAACTTAATTGAAAAAGTTAATGACTTTGCCGAAAAAAGGGACTGGGATCAATTCCATAGCCCCAAAAACCTTTCCATGGCTTTAAGTGCTGAGTCAGGAGAATTGCTTGACATATTCCAATGGCTGAAAGAAGAGGAATCTCTTAAAGACAATCTCGATGATAATCTTAGGGAAGAAGCAAAGGATGAGCTAGCAGATATTTTTATTTATTTGATCAGGTTGAGCCAAAAGCTGGATATTGATTTAATCCAAGCTGCTAACAGTAAGCTGGATGACAACAAAAAAAAGTACCCCATTGAGTTATCAAAAGGTAATGCCACGAAATATAATCGTAGATAAACCTATTACTCATTTGTTATATAATCACCTTTCCCCGGTATTACTTTTCTAATTCCACCAGTTGGGTCTTCAGTATCTCCATCTCTTCTTGGAATTACATGGATATGACAGTGTTCAACGGTCTGCCCAGCTGCTTTCCCTTCATTATTCCCAATATTGAATCCTGTTATAGTTGAATCCTCATTTTCTAAATCTCTTGTTATCTCTTTCAAAAGCTGGCTATAAGCATTCATTTCAGGTTGGGTTAAATCAATAAATGATTCTGTATGTCGCTTTGGGATCAAGAGAGTATGCTCTTTGGTAACAGGATATTCATCTTTTATCGCAACGAATAGCTTATTGCTTGCTACTATCCCAGCATCTGTTATAGAACAAAAAATGCAGTTCTCCTTTCGATGATCGTAAATATTTTTTATTGGTCTGAAATCAGTATCATCTCGATCCCTCTTCATAGCATTACAAGAATAACATAATGCCTGCAAGTTGGTGATGTCATCACTACCTCCGTGATTCCTTGGTAAAATATGGTCTACTTCCAATGCTTTTTCATCTGCTGGCGCGCCGCATAATTCACATCTAAAACTAGCTCGCTTTAAAACCTTGTACTTAATAGTACCACTTATATCACCTGATGATTTCTTTCGATGATCATATATACTATCGCCACGAGCTTCCAAAAAAGCAGATAATTTTTCTTCACATAGGTCTATCAAAATCGAAATTTCCTCATCATCCAGTTCACTATATCCATTCAATTTATAAACATTTTCGGAGGTATTACGAGAAACTACGTCATGCTTTCGCAATACACGCCCTACCATGTTGTTTGTAATATTTTTGTAATAATTAATCTGGGACTTGTCGTAGCTAAGTAGATGCTTCGCAATTTCCCGCTCCCTGCAATGCCCTCCTTCCTCAAGCAGCTTTATAATCATTGCTGGTTGATAGATATGAGACATTCTCATTTTATCATCAATAAATGATTTAAGATCAGAATAAGTCATTGATAAATAAATTTTTAAAACTTCGCTTTATTTAATAACTAATAAACGAATTTCATAAAAATAGATCATCATAAATGTCTGACATCTACATATTTACAGCATCTAATCCTACTGCAAGAGAGCATCTGGATACTTCGGTCAAGTCACCTATAGAAGAAGAACTGTTAGAACAATATTTAGACCAAGAGCAGCTTGATGAACTTTCTCAAAAAAGCGATCAATTTTATGCTTGGGGAGCACAACCAGGTACGAGAAATATTCCAAACTGGAAGTCAATAGAGGATGGTGATTTAGTACTTGTTTATATTAAAGGGCATATCCACTTCGTATCAAGAATTTTTTACAAAGTACATAATCCAGCCCTTGCCGAAAAAATTTGGGGGCGTGAAAATGGGGAGACATGGGAGTACATGTACTTCTTTTATAAACCTATAGAACTTCCAGGCCCAGTCAAATGCCTCGATTACGATAGATACTTTTATGAATTTCAGGGTTTCACTCGACTTTCTGATGAACGAAAAAACTACATCATCGAGGATTATGGATCCTATGAAACCTTTGCTAAAGAAGTTTTCAATATCAATCTAAGTAAAATTGGTGAGCAGGCTACCCAAGGAGAATTATATATGAAAGGTGAAAAATATACTAATAAGATGAGCGAACCAGTCCCCGCTTCAAATATCCCTTTAAACCTTATTCTTTACGGTCCTCCAGGTACAGGCAAAACCTTCAGTACCATAAACTATGCAGTTTCAATAATTGAGGACAAACCTGTTGACCTTGCAATTAATGAGGATGAGAGTAAACGTCAAGAGCTAAGAGTCCATTTTGACAATTATGCCAAAAAAGGACAAATAGATTTCGTCACTTTTCATCAGTCATTCGCTTATGAAGATTTTATTGAAGGCATTCGACCGATTTTATCTGATGGAGGCCAAAGCAATCGAGGTAGTGACATCAAATATGAAGTAAAAGATGGAATATTTAAACGATTAGTAGAGAAAGCAATTTCCAACCCCTCCGATAATTATGTACTGATAATTGATGAAATAAACAGAGGGAATATCGCCAATATCTTAGGCGAATTAATTACACTGATTGAACCAGATAAACGAAAAGGAAAAGCTGAGGAACTAACAACAATTCTTCCATATTCTGGCGATTCTTTTACCGTGCCTGACAACCTCTACATTATAGGTACTATGAATACCGCAGACCGCAGTATTGAAGCTCTAGATACAGCCTTAAGAAGACGATTCAATTTTAATGAGGTTCAACCCAACCCAACACTTCTAGACGGTCTAAAAATCGACAATATTCCGTTGGAGGACTTACTCCGTACTATTAACAACCGAATAACCCGTCTTCTTGATCACGAACATCAAATTGGTCACAGTTACTTTTTATCCTTAGAAAAAAGTGCCAGCAAAGAGGACTTGAAACAAATATTTGAAGACCGATTAATCCCCTTGCTGAAAGAATACTTTTATTCTGACCTTGGAAAGATTGGCTTGATACTTGGAAATTCCTTTATCCGAGCAAAAAGTAATGGTCAGACAAATATCTTTGCCGATTTTAATCATTACCAAGATTTAGCTCAAGATTACGGGGATCGAGAAATATTTGAAATCACCGATTCAAATAATTGGGACTTCAGCCAAATTCTAAAATAGGTATATCTACGGTGAAAACAATTCGTGTTTATGAACGCAGTAAAATTTATGCCGGACAAAGGGGCAAACTAACCAAAGATCAGTATAATGCTCTTCTGAAATTCAATTCCTCTAAAGGCAGCAAATATTTCACCCCCATTTATAATGGCATTAAATTTAACCAGTACGTAGGTGTAATAAGTGTTGGGAATTTAACTATTGAGATATTGCCCAAACTTGATAGCATTGAAGATGAGAAATCGGAGCTTTGGCATTCTTTTTTGATAGACTTGTTTAGAGAATGCAGAATCCTAACCCCCTCAGCTCCTACTTTCGCCAGCCTGAAACTCAAAAATAACTCAATTCTTGAACTTTATTTTAAGCTATTCCTAAGTGAGATCGAATACCTTATTCGCACAGGTCTTTTCAAGAAGTATATAAACAAGGCAGAGAACCTAAATGCCCTTAAAGGGAAAATGGACTTTAATCAACACATTAATAAAAACCTTCTTCATAAGGAGTGCTTTTACGTTAACTATAAAGCCTACTCTTACAATCATGTTGTTAATCAAATTTTGTCGAAAGCCATCTCGATTGTTTCCAGTTTAAGTGATAGCCCTGATATTCAAGATCGTGTTAAGTCCATCAACTTGAGTTTCCCAGAAGTAGACGATTTACAAGTTGATGAGTCTATCTTTCAAAAACTAGAATTCAATAGAAAAAGTGAAAAATATCGCGAAGCTTTAGAGATTGCCAAATTGTTGATACTTAACTACAGTCCTGATGTCCAGGTAGGTGGCAACAACGTTTTGGCACTACTATTCGATATGGAAGAGCTCTTTGAAGAGTATACCTTTCGCCGACTGAAGAGACATTCCTTGAATAATGAAAATATCACTATAAAGCGCCAAGTATCTACAAAGTTTTGGGAAACACGTACTATACGGCCCGATATTGTCTTACAGATAGATGGCATTAGATATGTCATTGACACCAAATGGAAATCTCTACAACAAGCCTATCCAGATGTCAATGACCTACGGCAAATGTATGTTTATAATCAATACTTCGATGGTGATATTAGTATTCTATTATATCCTCAGGCTGGCTCAACGAGTAATTTAGAGGGTGAATTTCATATCCCTCAAAAATTATCTGGTTTAATACCAGAAAAGGATAAATGTTTAATATACTTTTTACCAATTATAAATGACGGTATAAACAGGCAAGCATGTCAAGAGATGTTGCTTGATTTACAAAAAAGAACCAATTAGATTCCGATTTACTAATAAACTCCATCTACAGAAAACGCTATGCGAGCTTTTAAAATCATTGGGATAGGTATATTCTTTTTTTGCCATTCACTTTCCTTTGCCCAGTATAGCTTTGATGTTAAAACTGACTTGGATGAGAAACAGGATCTTCAGGTATTAAAACAAGCAGTTAAAAAATCTATTGAAGAAGCCAACTGGGCCTCAAATCAAGAAATGGGGGAAGACTTTTCACTTTGGCTTACATCCATAAATCGGAAACATGAAGGAGATTCTTTGACAGTATCCATTATTGTTCACCTTCGGACCAAGGCCATGTTCACAAAAGGAGATTTCATTGCTGGCAGAAAAATAACTTGGCAATACAATTGGGAAAAGGCAATGCAATTTGCTGCTGATTCACTATCAGAATCATTACTAACTCTAGAAAATAGCCCAAATAGTGATCAAGTAGTTGATAAAATGACATCAATGTTTAGCTCAATATCAATGGTCACCGGAACTCCCTTGCCTACTCAAATGTCTGGAGCTTTCATTTCTGATATGACTAATATTGTTCGAATGGTTTTTAAACGTGACCCTTCGCCTGTTGAGGTCTTAGAGAATATATATTTAAGCCACTTAGTTTTAAAGGCAACCAAAAACATGATTAAACAATAATTCCCCTCTGAGAAATGAATAAATTAAAAGAAGCCAAAAAAATTATCACTTTTTTGGTCATAGCATTAATTCTGGCTGTCACAAATCCCTCCAAAGAATCCCATAAGCAAGGGATCAAAGAGAAGTATAACTCTCAAAACCCAATAACTGGCGCATTAGGTGGCGGATATCTTACATCAGAGAATACTGAATACCGTAGTTATGGCGTTTTCTCTCTTTGTAAAATTAATTCGGGTGGAGCCAGCTTTGGCATTCTGGGTATGGTATTTGTTTCTGACCTAGATATTTAACTTTCTCAATTAAATATTATCGGCGCGCCGCATAAATTTTATGCTCCTAATAGTAATTAAAAGGGGGAGTCTGTATTCAAGTTAGGATTTGTCTCAGGCAAGTCCCCTAACTTTTGATCATAATCTTTATCTGACCTTTGACCAAAAACTTCATCTTGATAAGGTAACTTCAAAATAGTTGAGGGAAAGCATAAATCGGTAATATGGTCACCATTAAGTTTGACTAACTTTTCCAAGAATTTAGCAGAATAGTTCATCAGACTCATAAACCCCCCATATATCACTTTTGATAAAGCCTTTTCTGCTTCATTTTTTTCGTTACCAACCTCCCAAACCTTAAAATTCACAAACTCATAAACTTCATCAGTACTGATTCTACCAGGATTATTTTCAAGATATTTAACAAGAATTCTCCGAAGGATTACATTTTCAATATAGTTGAATTGTGGCTTTTCAATATTATCTGTAATCATTTCCACTTGAAACGGCAGATAATCTATTAGCAACCAATTACCATTTCTAAGCTTTTTTATCTTTTCCTCCTCTGAATTTATCCTCTGATAAAAGGTTTCTAAGTCAAATTCATCTACTTTAGCTAATATGGCCATCTTTACTGTATCTGGCTCCAATACTCCAATCCTGTCGCACTCAGTCCATAAATAGATGTAAGTAAACTGATATTCCATTGGGAGTGACTGAAACCAGCAATATTCCCAAAGTTCAGTATCTAAGAAAACCTTATTTCTTGGTTCTTCCATAATAGTTCTAATTGTTAGTTTGAAATTATTTCTTGGTCATTCAGACATTGGCATACAAAGTCTAATCAGCTTCAAGCACTTAAAATGGTATTTCCTTTGATCTTTTAATTTCTTCAAAAAATAAATCCGGTGGTTTCAATTCTTCTTCATCTATTTTTTTTATCTCATCCAGCAGATATTTTTCAGGTTCATTTACGCCTTCTTCTTCTAAGATTGAAAATACATCCCCAATTTCAGTGATTATTGAAAAGCTTGCACTGTTTTTATCCACGTTTGGAAAAACACTTAAAATGTTTTCTGCTTTATTAATTAAATCATCTGGTAAACCAATATTGTTACCATTACTAGAACCTTTACTAATATCTTTACCATTACTATAACCCTTAGCAAACCCTTGACTTACCCTTAGACTACCCTTAAGATTGCTTTCAGAAGTAGTAATATTTTCCCTTGGTAGATCATCGGTATAGTTACTATATAATTCAGGATCATCCTCAACAGCTTCGGTAAAGATGCCATGTTCTTTAAGTTTCCTCACTATACTTTTATGTGGTGGACTTTTGGATGATAAAGTTCCTCCCTTTCCTGCCTGTTGAAAACGAACAAAGTTTTTTAGCCATAGTCTTTGATCATTCAACTTTTTCAATCTTGTTGAATCCTTATTTAAAACATCAACAAAGTTCGTAACGAACTCTTCGCTTATTTTAAAACCTAAGTATGCACTATCAACTGGAAAATGAAGTTGAAAAACTCCTGCCAGATCGCAACGATTATTCAGATAAAGCCAAAATAATCTCTGCTTTAAATTTAACCGAGTGAAATAAGGTTTTTCCCAAACAGATGGTTTGGTAAATCGCTTTCCAATATTCGACATAATAAACCTCCAAGCTAGGTCTTCTATTTATCCTTTTCGACCCGGAAGTTCACTTGGAATAATTTCAGTATTGGCCTCAATCCATTCCATCACTTCACTTTCCCGAAAGCCAACTGCTTGTTTAGAAATGCGTACCTTTCTAGGAAAGTCAGGTTCTTTCATACGCTCATAAAGTGTACTAATACTGATTCCAAGCTTTTCTGCTAATGCATTTGGTCTAATTAATTTTTCCATAGTTAGTAACTGTTTGGTTGTAATTGGAACTGCTACTAACCTAGAAGAGGCGGGGCAATCAGTAAATGATCGAATATTAGTTCATTTTTTCAATCATATAGTAAGAGCCTCCCTTGAAAACGATGTCATATCTAATCAACTCTGGATTACCTAAAAGATACCAAGCTTTTAGAAACTTTATTTTTAATGCTTTTGCTGCACCTCTTGTTGAAGCATATCGTGTATTTTCGCGCAAATATTCAGCCAATTGTTTGATGACTATCTTACCATTTTTTGTATAACCAATCCCCTTATCAAATGCTTCCTGGCACTTGATTACAATAATCTCAGGCTCCTCATTTGTTTTTGTTCCGACAATAGGTTTCTCAAGATTATGATATCTCAGAGCTTCATATCGCTTACGGTATAGCTCTTCCAACAAGTCAAGATCATAATCTCTTTCATTTCGAAAAAATATATAATCAAGCTCAAATATTATCCTTAATACTGTTGTTTCATTCGGCAAACTATGATACAACCTTTCGCATAACTTAACTTTATAACCTACTTCTTGTATCAAATACTTTCTTGAATAAACAGCTAACTTTGAATCAACCTCATCTTTTAATGAATCCTGATTGTTTCCCTTATGCTCTTTTCTAAAGCTTTCAAATAATCCTGAAATGTCAATCAAATCATGACATTTAATCTTTAGAGTTTCAAAATACCATTCGACTAATTTATCATGAATTGAATCGTGATTGGAGCCTTCAGCTATTTCATGGTTTATTAGATTGGTATACTCTGTAATTAACAAGTTATTTTTCAGAATATAATTGATTTCGCGATCTCCAAAGTCTGGGTCATTCCAAAACTCTTCTCGCAAAAATTCAACTTTTTGAAACCCCAACTCCTCTGCATATTCCTTTAATTTCTCTTGTGCATCTGATTTCAAATCAGCTAATTCAGAGCTAAGCATTTTACTCTCGGCCGAGCTTGCAATTTTATCTGGGTCGTAAATTAGATCACTGAGGTATTCTTCAGTTTCAAAAACATAATCCATAACTATTATCCAATCCTTGTAATATTTGCTTTTAATCCTGAGTCGGACAGAATATTTTTCAGTTTGCTACTCCATCGATCTAAAGCTTGTTGTTTTTGCTTTAAGTAGCTTGCCCTGTTATAACGCGCCGTTATTGTATTTTCTCTTGCCAAACCCTTGTGATTTAAAACCTTCCCAATAATCATTGGGTTTATACCATTCTCGGCCATATATGTAGCGGCTGTTCTTCTTAGATCATGTAATCTGAAGTCAGGAACCTTTGAATTATCCTTTATCCTCTTTACCGATGATTTTAGCCATTCAATTGGTTTGTTTTCTTTTCTTGGAGACTCAAATACATAATCACTATCCCCACTTATTGGCTTCATCATTTGAATAACCTCCATAGCCATCTCAGAAAGTGGAACCTCATGTGATTTCTTATTCTTAGCGTCTTTTGCGGGTATAGTCCACACTATACCCTGAAAATCTTCTGTTCGTACCTCCGAAATATCATTCCATCTCATCCGGCTTGTTTCTGTTTTTCGTTGCCCTGTAATTAATAGCATCTTAAATACTGATTTAATGGGCTGATCAAATTGGTTGAAATGATTCCACAGGTTTTTAATCTCTTCTTCATCGTAAACACGATCTCTTTTATTTTCTCCAGCCTTATAAGTGGATGTTCCCTTAACAGGATTATCCTGGATCTTTAGACCTATAACTTTTTTAGCAAAATCGAACATTGATGATAATACAGCTCTTATTCTATTAGCCATCGTAGGTGACCCGTCTTTAATAGCCTTGTCATCTAAAATCTTTCGTAAACGATGGGATGTTATATCAGTGACGACTAAATCTGCTAACTCAGGCAGTAACTCATTTTCAATTATTCGCTTATACTCTGAGCGAGTTGAATCTCTCAATGTCGGCAAATGGCGTTCTTCAAAATCTTTTGCAAGTTCCTTAAAGGATTGTTTCTCTGGCTGGTACTTTCTTTTGTTCTTTTCAGCCTGTGGGTCTATTCCACTATTCACTTTTGCAGCTAAGTCTCTTGCCTTATCTCTTGCATCAGATAATCCAATATTTGGATAGCTTCCAATTTTGAATCGCTTCGATTTCTCATCGAACCAATAGCTATAGTAAAAATATTTATTACCTGCCTTTGTTAATCGAAGTAATAGCCCTTTTACCCCCTTACGTTTAAGTGTATTTGTTTCAGGATCAATCAAGTGTTGGTCGTAGTACTCAACACGTTTGTCCCTTGGCTTTAAGTTTTTAATGAATTGGCTTGTTAAGTGCTTTTTAGGCATAGCATGTGTTTTACATTCTGGTACAAGGCTGGTACAAGGATTTTCTCCGCACCATCACTACTAGTTCGGATTAGTATGGAATCAATATACTCCCTAAACACATGATATTCAATGATTTATCGTACCAGTTAATAACGGCGCGGAATAGTAAGTAAAACAGAATAAACTGATTACGGATCAGGAGGTTAGGGGTTCGAATCCTCTCGGGCGTACTTTCTTATAAGCCATGACTCACAATGAGTTATGGGCTATTTTTAAAATTCCAACCTATTAGGCATAAATTTAAATTTGGTTAACATTTGGGTAACAAGAGGCTTGGCTACCTTGGGTATAGGAAAATTAGCGTAAAGAATCCGAACAATGCGGTGAGACCAATAGGTTACCTACTAACTAAAATCTATTCAGACAAAAATCAGGGATCTATAGTCGATAAATGTATTCTATACTTCGGATGACAAGGTCATTTTAATGCGTTCAATTTCCCGCCGGATATTGTCTTTTGTCATTGGTTTCTCGAATCGCTGCCCATTGATAAACAGATTTTTGGTATCGCTCACGCCACTACGTACTCCAGATCGCCGGTCTTCAAGCACGCGTTTCCTGTTCTCTTCGGCAAACATTTCTTTCTGAAATCGGTCGGTATCCAGATTTATGTGACGAGCACATTTCAGCAGGTTTTCATCTTCCAAGTGATTTTGATGGTCAAACAGTTCGTCATGCATTTCCCAAAACTTGCCTTGGTCAGCGGCAGCCTCTGCAGCCATGCCCGCATTTTCGGCATGCGGATGGCGTCGGCTCAGAGGTAGATGACGGTAAATATATTGGATTTGTCTGTCCTCCTGCATTATTTCGTCTACCATCTTATAAATTCGACGACTGGTTTCACACTCATAGTCCCCATACTGCAAGAGGATAATTACCGCATCGCGATTTCCACGCTGGTGATCTTCATCAATGACAGGAGGCTGCAAGGTATCCTCCGTTTCTTCTTCTTGGTTCTGATTGGAATGCGGGCGACGAACAAAATCCGGCAATGTAGTATTACGGCCGAACAGCCATTCTTTCCATGTAAGCTCGAGCTGACCGCAGTCCCGATCGGGAAAGCGACTTTGACGCGTTTGCGAATAATTGAGAATAGCCACCAGTATCACTCCGCCTACCGTATTGCCTAACGTAACGGCAGAGAAGAAATATCCGAACTGTCCCCATCCAGCTAATCCCTGAAAAATTAAATAAAGCACCTCACAAGCACCGATAATACAGTGGAACAGATCAGCTATAGGAATCAGATACATCAGTATAAAAACAATGGCGATACGAGCCATCGCATCTCTTACGGCGTGGGTCAGCCATACCATCGAGGCGACAATCCATCCTGCTAATACGCCTTTCCAAAACAGATCATTCCAGGATACGCTCAGGGCATGCTCTCCAAACCCCCGGGCCACTTCGGCCGCTTCGGCCGCAAAGATACCCGTATTGGCCAACACATACGCCAAGGCCCCCGCACCCACTACATTTGCAAATAGCACAATACCCCAAACGCGCAGTAGAGCAGGCACGCTGGCAATTCGCGTAAGCACATGCGTGACAGGGGTGAGCGTATTTTCGGTGAACAGCTGATATTTCCCAGCCACAATCAGTATAAATCCCAACGGATACAGCATGTTTCCAAGAAATAACGAAGACTCCGGACCTACAGCAGTGGTCATCGCAGCACGGGCTACAAACGTAAGACCGATGGACAATCCAGCAGCCACACCACTTAAAAAAAGAAGGCGGGTAGACCGACTAAAATCCTCATCAGCTGTGGCAACAATGCGACGAAAAATTTCATCCGTTGAAAATATATCACGAACGGCCTGTCCTCCTGCAGGAGCACCGCTTTGGGACTCATCAATTTGTTCTCTAATACTGTCTGTCTTCATGTAACTTTTCTATATCATTAATCGAAATAATGAAATCGTTTTCTACCTTATCTTTCTTCTGCAAATATTTCACTCTTCATTGCGATATTTGTCTAATTTATTATGCAGTGTCTTCCGTGTAAAGCCCAATATCTTAGCGGCCTCCGTCTTGTTATTATCCACGGAATTCAGCGTTTGACCGATAACCTGTTCTTCAATTTTTTCTAAACTGGTTCCAATCAAGATTTCGATAATAGTATTAACAACGGTTCCCTGACTGCTCATATAAGCATTCTTCTTTTGGATAACCTTCAACTGTTCAAGATCAATATCCCCGTTACCGGATAATAGTACCAAGCTCCGCTCAATTACGTTCTTTAATTCACGTACGTTGCCGGGCCAGTCATGGTCTATCAGTGTTTCTATACACTCATCGGAAATTTGTATAGTCTCTTTCCCATAAAGTTGCAGAAAATGATCTTTATAATAATTCACTAATAATGGTATATCTTCTTTGCGCTGACGCAACGGGGGGTACATTGAGCTCAATGACATTGAGCCGGTAGAACAGGTCCTCCCGAAAATCCCCGGCGGCAACCTCATCCGACAAAATTTTATTAGTTGCAGAAACCAGCGAAATATCTACTTGTACCTCTTCCTTTCCTCCCACTCTGCGAAATGATCCAAGCTCCACGACCCGCAATAGTTTTACCTGCATCGGTTTGGGCATCTCTCCGATCTCATCCAGGAATAGTGTTCCTCCATCAGCAAGTTCAAAACAGCCCTTTTTACGCTCATGAGCACCGGTAAAAGCTCCTTTTTCATGACCGAAAAGCTCACTTTCAACCAACTCGGAAGGTATAGCTCCGCAATTAACAGTGACCATCGGTTTATTTTTACGAGATCCATAATAATGAAACAGGCGGGCTATCACTTCTTTACCGGTCCCGTTTTTTCCGGTAATCAGCAGTGTGGTACAACCTGTTTGAGCAACTTTTTTGACCTGATTGGCTAACTCTACCATTTCATTATTGCATGTCAGTAACGTAGGTATTTGGAAGTTATTCTTTGTCATAGTTTAAACTTTTTTATTACTATGATTAAAAAAGGGAAGACAGATTTCGTAGTCCTGCCTTCCCTTCATATCATCAAAGGCAGCTCATAAGACACTGCCTTTACTCTCTACTTACTTCAAATCATAATTTCAGGGACTAAAATTGTATTATCCTTTCCAGCCTAGTTCCATAAGTCGTTGTTCAATGCCTGCTGATGTCAGGTTTTGTCCCGTGGTGTAATCCTGCAGGTTTGCAACTCGCAAATCCTTATTCGTCATTTTACTCGCTTTTATTTTTCGGTAGGCACTGAACAGAAAATCTTTTTCAACTATTTTTTTCTCATAGACGTAATTTTTTTGGGCACTTTCCAAGTGTAACCTTACAGATTGCATGTTTACCATTTCTATGAGTTTTTCGATAAAATTTTTGCTTATTATCATAGTGTTACCATCCTTTACCGAATCAACTTTTATAATTTCTGCAAGAGCTTTTTCGAAATTTTCTAATGTAAGTATCAAATTCATACAGTATTTTCTTCATACCCGCTTTTAATGACAGTGGATATCATTTTAAACCGGTCGTTCGCTTTGAAGGAGTGGCGGGCATGGGCCGGTATAATAATTGATTGCCCGGTTTCCAGAAGTTTTGATTTTCCATCAATGACAATCTTCGCTTTCCCGTCAATAATCTGAATAAAAGTGTCGAACGGAGAGGTTTTTTCCTCCAACTTTTCTCCGGTATCAATGGAGACTGCATTAATATTCCCCGTCGATTTTTTTAAAATCGTTTTGATGACTACTGAATCCGGGACGTACTCGATGATTTCAACAATGATCATCGCTTTTGATTTTTCAAGCTCTAATGATTTCATCTGATTGTGATTAATTTGATAAAATACCGGTTTGTAAAAAATTCAGATCATTAATTCTCAATTCTGTCTATATTTCTTTTCCATCGGTTGTAGGTAACTAAGGTCTGTAAATTTTGGATAGGGTACGTTACAGACTTGTGGTGAAAACCTTACATAAATCACGGATTGGCCAACTTTAGGCAGTGCTATCATAGATCATAAGGGAGTGAGATGGCTTACGGGAACCCGATAGTCCGGTATTATATTACTTGAGGCAAGATACCGTTTCATCTTTCAATGGGCTGCGAATACGTAAAATATGTAACTTCTCCCAAAACTTATATAAAACACCTTTTGTAACAATTTGGCATTTTTAATTCGAAATTCGCATTAAAGATCTAAAGAGTATGTCCGTAGAAAAAGTAACGTTTAACAACAGTACCAGTCGGGAATTCAGTAAAACCGTAAAACAACGGGTCGACCAATATTTCGATGAACATGACCTCTCCAAGCATGCCAACATGCAGATGGTCATAAAAACCATTGTTTTGCTGACCCTTTATTTTGGCTCGTATGCTTTGATTATATCGGGGCAGCTTTCCCTTTTATCAATGTGGTTTTTAACTTTTTTGATGGGTATCGGGATGGCCGGTATTGGCTTCTCTGTATCCCATGATGCGCTGCACGGGGCCTACTCTTCCAACAAGCATATCAACCGAATTCTGGGATTTACCTTTGATCTCCTGGGAGCAAACGGTTATATCTGGAAAATCACCCACAACATTATCCACCACACTTATACCAATATTCACGAACACGATGAAGACCTGGAGGTGGCCGGATTTATACGGCTTTCCCCTCACGCAGAGTGGAAACCTATCCACCGCGTGCAGCATATTCTTGCCTTCCTTGCTTACAGCCTGGCCACCTTTTTCTGGGTCTTCGTAAAAGATTACAAGCATTTTCTAAAAGACAATATTGGTCCTTACAAAAACAAAAACCATCCCAAAAGCGAATGGATCATCCTTTTTATAACGAAGGCTATCTATTATACTTATATGCTGGTGCTGCCGATGTTGCTACTCGATATTACCTGGGTTCACTTGTTGATCGGATTTTCAACCCTTCACCTGACGGCCGGGCTGATACTTGGGGTCATCTTTCAGCTTGCCCACGTCGTCGAGGGGACCGATCATCCAGTTCCGGATGAAGAAAACATGATTGACGAACACTGGATGATTCACGAAATGGGGACCACCAATAACTTTGCGCGTGAAAACAAACCGTTGTGCTGGTTCGTCGGGGGACTGAACTTTCAGATTGAGCACCATCTGTTCCCCAGAATATGCAGCGTACACTATCCGGCTATCTCTCCGATTGTTGAAAAAACGGCCCAAGAATTTGGCATTCCATACAATCAACATGATACCTTTTTCCAGGCAGTGGCATCCCATTATCGTACCCTCAAAAAATTCGGAAATCCAGAAGTTTCTTATTCAGAAGCTCAGATATAAAATATCTGTAACCTTTTCCTGGATTCCTGTAACAACAAATAACTGTCTATATGATATGTTTGCTACAGGAACTTACACGAATATAAGGATCGGAGATTTATAGGAACAAAAAACGGGCATAGTTGGATGCCTTCTCAACATATAAATTACAAACCAAATGAATGATCATGAAACAGATCGACCTCATCAACCGAGCCCTCTTACCCTAGATCCGAATAAACAGTACCTAGACCTGCAAACATATACAGAGTTAGGTCAACAGATCATGGATGCGCCGGTTTGTGAAATCAATATTATTGATACGTACTATCAGGATACGGTAGCGCACAATGTTGATGAAGCGGTTTATAAAGACTTGATCTGCTACGATACAATCAGACAAAACGGGAGAATATATGAAATAGAGGATCTGGCAAAGAATAAACATTATAAAGATCAGTCTTACGTAAAGAGCTCTCCATATTTTCAATATCATTGTAGCGCAAAACTAACTAATAAAACAGGTAGAACTATAGGATCTATGTACGTGCTTGATACCAAATCAAAAAGCGTTTCAAAGGATCAAAAGGAGCAGTTCCAACAGCTTGCTCTTTTGGTCATGAATACCATTGAATTGGAGAGCCAATTCAGAGACTTAAAAACTAAATTTACTACTTTGCATGAGAGTATTCATAAAATCAACCACGATGTACGGACCCCTATCAGTGGTATAGTAGGAGTTTCTGATCTATTGCTCGAGAAGAAGGATCATACTGAGTTTCCTACCCAGCAGATTACCATGATAAAAGAAGCAGCCGAAACCATTATTAATATAATTGATGGGGTTTTGGAAGATTTAAACACTGATAATTACGAGTATCAAGAGCAGAAAAAAACGCCATTCATTAATAGTGTTGAACAATTAAAACGCTTATTTCGCCCACCGTCGAAAGCAAAGGAAGTTTCTCTAACCTTTGTAAACAAAGTAGATGCCAGTCTTGACTTACCTCGGCCACTATCACTTAAATTGCTGCAAATTACCAGCAATCTTCTCTCAAATGCCGTTAAATTTACGCCACCAAACGGAGCTATAAAAGTTACAATGACCCATGAGACCGATAAAAATATGCTATGTATTTCTGTTTCGGATAATGGACAGGGTATGACTGCTGATCAACTCATGGATTTTAACAAAGGGACGCCTGTTGCAAGGGCGGCCGATAACGATAGGAAAGAAAGTGTGGGTCAAGGCCTTAGATTTATTAAAGAAGTAGTTGCTCAGACTGGGGGAACAATATCTGTAAAAACGGGCCAAAACAACGGAACGCAGTTTTTAGTCACGTTACCCATACCGGTCGACAACTTCGAAAAGTTACTTTCATCTTTGCAGGAAAATCAAAACCAGCGAGAAGGGTAGCCGACCAGTCAGCTAGGACGGTGTAACCAAATCGATTAGTTTAGCCATACCTTCGTGAATATCCCCATTCAAGCCCACCCGAATGATCCTCCTGCTGTGAGTTAACATGAGGGTGAAATCGCCATCGGCTTGGGCGCGTTTAAAAGTACCAAATGAATACTTTTTGCCCGGTACATTCATATCAACCTCATCATCTGCTGTCAGCTGAATAAACAACCCGGTATTTGGACCCCCTTTATGATACTGACCTGTGGAATGCAAGAACTGAGGTCCGTAAGCTACCGTTGTCGCCCGTTTAAGCCGCTGCTGGAGGACCACTCTGAACTCCTGCAAAAGCTTGTCGGTACGCGGTTCCTCGGGAAGAAAAGCCTGGATGGTAAGATAATCCCCGGCATACTCACCGTTCAAAAATGTATCCAACAAATCTTCGGTATCTTTAAACTTATTGCGATAAGTAAAGAAGGTTAGCTTTCCTTCTGTTATTGCAGAGTCCATTACGGGCAGAGTTTCTTCCCTTTCAAATTTGCTTAAAATTTGATGGGTCCGCTGTTTACTTTCCTCAACATTTGGTTGATCAAATGGATTTATCCCGATGAGAGCACTGGCCACCGCAACAGCCATTTGCCAGCGGTAAAACTCTCCGGCAATGTCCAATTTGTTTTCTAATGTAATCGTGACCAGTGGATGACCGGCTGCCATTAATCTATGTAGCTTCTCTGTTACTTCAGGCTGATGTTCCCCATGGAGGCTCAGATGCACAAACAGCTGGTCGTGTGAGTAATACGAAGGGGCAAGCAGTGTTCCCCCGGTGATAGGCAAAATACCTTTGCCTTCTTTTCCTGTGCTTATAGCAATCAACTGTTCAATCCACTTGCCTAGAGCCGAGAGTGAATCCGGAAGTACAAGGGTTAGCTTATTCCGTTTTTGAAGTGCCATTTCGCCCATAATGGCGCCCAGTTTAAGAGCAGGATTTTCTGGTGGAAAATTATGCGTTTGGCATGACTTCTGCATCCAGATGGCCCGCTCCAACAGCACTTCCACGTTGCCCCCCATCAATGCGGCAGGAACCATCCCGAAATAGGACAGTATAGAGTAGTGGTCACCAATACCTTCAAAATTCAAAAAGATATGCCGGTAGCGTAATGCCCGTGCTTTCTCTACCATCGGGCTGTCAGGGTCTGTAATTGCCACAAAATGGCTGCCTGCTTTTTTACCCTCATTTGCTTCCAGCTTTTTGTAAAAATATTCTCCAAGGGCGCTCGTCTCTGCCGTTATTCCTGTTTTATCAGCAATGATAAAGAGCGTTTTTTCCAAAGAGACTTTCTGCTCTATTGCTTGAATTGTGGAGGGATCGGTGGTATTGATGATAGAGAGATCCAATCCCTTGTTATCGTTTCCAAAAATGCTTTTTAGAACCTGCGGAACCAGGCTGTTAATACCCATACCCAAAACGACCACATGGGTGAACCCAGCCGCTTGAACTTCCCAAATGAATTGCAAAATCTCCGGGACTGCTGTGTGCATTTGGGAGGCGGCATCCAGCCACCCCAGGGAGTGGGAAATCACTGCTCTAGATTTTTCGTCATCTTTCCACAGGCTTGTGTCTCTGTTCCATATTCGTTCGTTGATTTGATCTTCTTCCATAGAATGCAATCGCTTTTCTATGGAAGCCATATAAAAACCTAGATCATACTCAATCTTATTTATTACTGCTTCCATCAGCTTGATGTTATTAAAGTTGGACAGGTAAGATGAGCACTTTTAGCAGAGCAAGCATTATAGACTCTACTCAAAGAGTTATATATATCACAGATCCTCGAGATTCTTTCTGCGTCTTTCTTTTAGTTCCTTAAAATAGGTGGGCGTTAGACCGGTAATCTTTTTGAACTGGTTAGACAGGTGGGCCACGCTGCTGTAATGAAGTTTATGGGCTATTTCAGTCAGGGTCAATTCATCATACAACAGCAGTTCTTTGGCTCGTTCAATTTTATGAATAATAATATACTGTTGAATGGTGATTCCCTTTACTTCTGAGAAGGTATTGGACAGGTAGGTATAATCATATCCAAGCTTTTCGCTAATATAATCGGAGTCATTCACTTTGGGGACCTCATCCTCGTAGTGAATCATTTCAACGATTACGCTTTTTATCTTTTCAACCAGGATATTCCTTTTATCGTCGAGTAGTTCCAATCCGGATTTTTTCAGGTTCTTCGCAAATTCTTCCAGCTGATCATCCGTAATATCATCCTGAACTTCAACCATACCAAGCTCAACAGATATGCAGCCTATACCCAGTTTTTTTAACTCTTCCTTGACCAGCATCTTGCATCGCAGGCTTACCATATATTTAATATACAGTTTCATAATTTGCCATTCTTTAACCTTGAGCAAGGAAATTATTAAAGAGACTATATAAAAATATATAACTCTACCTGATGTAGGGATTTATCCCAAATCAAAACGAACTCATATTCAATATAAACAACAATATAATGGAATACGATTACTCATAATATCCAACAAGAACAGACGTATATAGATCTTAATACCTTCTGGATAATGTCATTTCTCATCCGGAATCCGTGATATATGTAAGCCTTTTGCAGATTGATATAACGCTTTTCAGATGTATAATGGCGAAATTTTATTTACAGTATTAAGACTAATAACAGGGGACAAATTATGAACCCAATCAGACAATATTTTCTTGTATTCGCGCTGCTCTTAGCTTTTATCGGGATTACAGGATGTAGTTCGACGAGCATGGAGCGTTCCAATGCGGCAAGAGTTTCCTTGCAAACGATGGACAATGATATACAATCAGCAATGCTGCAGTTAGATGACACAGGAAGGTCTCTTGATAATTTAATAAATATCCCTCAAGGTGATTTAAATAAGGTTTTTGACACTTATTCAGATAACGTATTACAAATAACATCTGTTGAGCAAAAATTTGCTCGTCATGCAACTGAAATGACAAGCCGTGGAATAGATTATTTTGAGGAGTGGCAAAAGGAGGGAACCGCATATAAAAACCCAAGGATACAGCAACTCAGTGATCAGCGACGAGCCGCACTTGGAGAAATGTATGACAAGATTGCTAAAAATAGCGTCGGCATAAATGAGACGTTTAAAACGTATGTATCTGATGTGAAAGAGATCCAGGCGTTCCTTTCAAATGATCTGACTGCAAAAGGAATATCGGCTATTGCGCCAACTTCCCAAAAAGTTATCAGTGAAGGAGACAGCCTGATGGTTGCCTTGAAAAACGTGCAAGCTGCTATTCAGGGAACACGAGAAGAAATGTCTCAAAGCCGAAACGGCATGTAAATGAACTACCTGTTAACGATTTCGTGCCGGTAATATTAAACCAATAACCTAAGAATAAACTGTCATGGGAAATCTACTTTATATCATAGCCGTCATTTTAATTATTGGCTGGCTTGTTGGTTTCATCGGCTATAGTGCCGGGGGGCTTATACATATCCTGCTGGTCATAGCCGTTATTGCCATCATACTCCGGGTAATTCAAGGGAAACAGCCAATTTAATACTAATATATTCATCAACTTAATAACATATCATGGACTCAAAAAAAGTATTATTCACCTTGTTAGCCGGTGCCGCACTAACCTCTGTAGTGGGGATTCTATTGACCCCCTACAAAGACTCATCCAAGCGAAAGAAAATTGTCGATAAAGCCAGAGACTATGCAGACAATGCAGAAGAAACCATAAAAGACTCTGTTTCCAATGTTAAAAAGCGGATAAAGAAAATGGGTGAAGAAGCCGAACGAATGGTTAATGAGGGGGGAAACGCGAAATAATTTGTGGTAGAGAAATGAAACAAATTTTTGCCATAGCAATGCTTATTAGTGGCCTGATAATTACAGAAACGGCTCGGGCACAAGATGAGAGACCTGTTACTCAGCAGTATCGACTCGTTGAAGGTATTGTGCAAATATCCGAACCGGGTGAAGAGTCGGTATTGATTAATCTATGGGGTGATGTAAACGCACCCGGAAGATTTAGAATCCCCACCGGTACCACACTCATCGAACTGATCTCATTTGCACGCGGACCAGTTAGTTTCCGGACAGGAGAAACCACACTTGACTGGTCTAAATTACGGATTGAGGTCAATGTATCCCGCCGAAACAAAGAACTGAACATTGATGAAGTGGTCAATTTCAGGTTTCGATATACCCAACAATTGCCACCTGGGATGCGTGATTTCGTCTTGCAAGAGAATGACTTTATTACTATTGAAGTAAAAAGACGCCCGGCCTTTGTCGATTACATGCGGATTATAGGCCCTATCTCTACCGTTGTAGCCGCGATGATACTGCTTGTGGACAAGCTTTAAGATGTTCATTCCTGCCGGCTTTTTACGGAATTCCGTTTCATTGCTCCTTCCAAAATTTCTGTAAAATGTGTGAAATATATAAGCCTGCATCGGTGATATGTAATGCTTTCCAGGGTTAGAGTTCTCATATTACTTGTGTGAAATCAATTCACATCTGTCCCGCCAGTCGCGGACAATAAAAGGAGTTTAATATGAAACTACTTAACCAAATTTATACCTGGCACTTTGCACTGCTGATAATAACTGCATTTGGTATTACCAGTTGCGCTTCCACAGGCATGCAACGTTCACAGGACACACAGACAACCATGGAAACCATGGATAATGATATACAAGAAGTTTCCCGTCAGTTAGATGCTACAGGAGCATCCATGGATGAACTTATGAGGTCTGACCAAACCGATATAACACGTGCGTTTGAAACCTACAAGAATAATGTAGAAAAAATGGTAGCCATGGAGAAGAAATTTGCCAAACATGCCGAAAAGATGAAAGAACAAGGCATAGATTATTTTGAGGAATGGCAAAAAGAGGGCACTGAATACAAAAATCCTAAAATTAAGCAACTAAGTGATGAACGGAGAGCTGCACTTGGAGAAATCTATGATAAAATTGCCGAAAATAGCATAGGTGTAAACGAGGCGTTCAAAACGTACGTATCTGATATACAAGAGATCCAAACATACTTGTCTAATGATCTCACTACAAAGGGAATCGCGGCTATTGCCTCGACCTCTGAAAAAGTCGTTAGTGAAGGGGATAGCTTGAAACAAGCCATACAGAATGTACAAACGGCCATTCAGAATGCGCGAGCAGAAATGTCACAAACAGCAGGAATCAACTGATCATGAAATCTTATAATCCTAATACATTGAAAAAATCAGCTTTAATATTTGTGATTTCCATGTTGGCTGCAGTCGTTCTTATAACAGGCTGCAACAACACGGACCAAAAGGTGGAAGAAGCACAGTCTACAGTAGTTGAGGCCAACCGTGAGTTGCAAGAAGCTAACCGGGAATACCAGGCCGCCATAGATCTGTATCGTAAAGAAACATCCGAGAGAATTGCAGCCAACGATTCAACGATCGCAGCCTTCAAAGCCCGCATAGCCAATGAAACAGCCGATGTAAAAGCTGACTACGAAAAACAACTGGCAACACTCGAGCAAAAGAACAGCGACATGAAAAAGAAACTCGCTGCTTATAAAGCGGAAGGAAAAGAGCAATGGGAAACCTTTAAAACTGATTTTAACCGTGAGATGAATACCCTTGTCGAAGCCCTTGATAAACTGAAAGATAAAATATCATAATCGTTATTGGTATCCCTTAAACCCTAGATAACATTCATCAGAGTGTGAATAAAAGTAGGGCAGAATTAAAACCTCTGCCCTTTTTTTATTGGATTCTGTTTGTCAATATTTAAAACAAGATATCCATCTGAAGTCTTGGTGAATTGCGCGGATGATGTTATCAAATAATTACAGCACTCTCTTTGAGTGTTGGATTTTTAATGGGTACTGCTTTAGCCACCAACAAACACTTTATCAATTAATCGATAACAGTAATGGCTTCTTCGTTACTGGCTTGGAAATTTTAACCAAGTGCCAACATTGATCTGTTCATCGAGTCCCACTTGGTTCATTATGGCAAGGTCCTCTGGCGAAACGGTTATCGAAAACCTTTCAAGGTTCCGTGGAAGGAAAGACTGGAAGGTGCCTGTCCGGTTGACTTTTACCGCTTGCAAACGCACCGGCTGAATATTCAATATATCTGAATCAATCAGCTTCCTAAAACCTCTGGTTATCCCATCAAAACTGGTAGCATAGGCTTCATACTTCTCAACTGTGGTATAGTTTAAAAAGCGATAGATCGAGCCCTCATACTCTATCGCATAGAGATAGAATTTGAGCTGGGTTCCGTCCTCAGTTTGTCCAGTAGCTTCTGCCCGGAACACATTAAGACCGTTGCTTTCTGCTTTTTCTTTTCTTACCGTGGTAATACCCTCTTGATTTAAAAATTCATTAACCGAGGCTTCTGCCCTCGTCGACTTGCCGTCCAGCGTCATAATCGAGACAGCATCTTGATCCTTGCTGACAACCGCCACCAGTGACCGCTGGTTAACCACCTGCCAGTCATCCGGGTAGGGAAATTGAAATTTCATTTCTGGGTGATAAAAGTTGCCATTTCGGGTAAATCCCTCCCGTGGATTTTCGCCATAGATCATATTGTCGAGCATACCCATATACTGATCGGTATTTTCAATGGTTTGTTCATATCCTTTCGCCCTCCACTGCTCAGCAATTTCAGGAATACTCTTTGCCCTTTCGCCCGGATCGGGGTGGGTTGATTGCCAGTCAGGTATACTTTGACCGGACTGCTTGGACATCCGCTCCAGGGATACAAAAAATTGTGCCCCTTCTGCCGCCTTGTACTGTTGCAGGGAGGCGTACTCCACACCAAGGCGATCGGATTCCCGTTCGTCATCGCGACTGTAGCTCAAAAACAGCAGTTGGGCTGCCTGACTGCCAATACCAAGGATATCACCACCGGGAAGCCCCAGCAGTTCCCCGCCTATAGCTCCCCCGATCAGGGCAATTTGCCCCATCTGCTGTTCGAAGGCTCGTTGGGAGGCATGGCGGGCTATCACGTGCCCGATCTCATGACCCAGCACCACGGAAAGTTGGGCTTCGTTGTCAAGATGCGACAGCAGCCCCCGGGTTACGTAGATGTATCCCCCGGGCAGGGCAAAAGCATTAACGACCGGGCTGTCTAAGACGCGAAAGTAAAAGTCCGTCCCTTCATACTCGGAAGGTGTGTCAGGCCGGTTCATATGACTGACGGCCAACATCTCCTGCCCAATGTTATCCACATATGCCCGCAACTCATCATTATCATATATTCCATATTGCTGTTGAATTTGCTGGTCGGCATCTTTGCCAATCTGTTTTTCTTGGTCCCAGCTATAGCCGTACGCCCGCTTGCTGCCGCTTATTGCACTTTGTTGTACACTGCAGGCTGAAATCAACAGCCCCACAACTAATATCAGACATATATTTGAAATAATGGGTCTCATAATTAATCTCTCCTAATTATTTTTTTGGGTATGCACTTCCCGCAAATCAGCCTGTGAATGCCTGCGTGCGACGATTGGTTTACACCTTAGAGTTTTCCATCCACTAGGTACCCACCTCCATCATAGTATAACGCAGTTTGGCTGGATGAGTCCATTAAGGAACTATCTCAACCAATTAGTATCAGCAATAACAAGGCTTACGGACTACTTAGATCGATAAATCAATAATCCTGCAACAAAGACAATTAGTGATATCAGAATCGGAACCCAATCACCGGTACTTACAGCGACATCCGCTCCCAACAGCTCAAACGATTCAGAATTGTTCATGTATTGAATTCCAAAATAAATGACGCCGATCAATCCGCCTATGCTTAAAATACTGCCAATTGTTTTTTTCATATTCTCTCTTTCTAACTTTTGCTTTACCCATGACAGAACATTGTAAAATGCCTCTAATAAATAAATTTGAGAACATTTATACAGTCATGCGTTACACATTAAGTTTGAAGTGTTACATATATTACAGGTCTTTGAAGAGAGTTCGAGTTTTGGATTAGTATTTAAATACGGAAGGATAGAATTACCTTCGTACAAGAATTTAAAGAATAGTTTTACGATGTCAGGAATGATAGGTGGCATTCAGCTTCAGTGATATCTGTAACTCATAACCGGGATGCTGTAACATCTCTCAGCCAATTAATGCGCATATTGAAGGCGTGATAATTACTTCACGCTAACCCAAAATATTATGAAAACAAATAAACAGTTATTTAAAAATATCACCCTCACAGCTCTGTTATTTGCCGTTTTTTCTACCGCTCTAATGGCACAGGATTCAACCAGTATTGTTGATCCTATAACAGAAACACCGGTCATTTTAGCAACAAGTCCCAACGGTGGTGAAGTAAATGTTGAGTTAGGTAGTGCAATCGAGATCACCTTCAGCCGTGAAATGGATGGCAAAAGTATAAACGGGGCTACGTTACAGTTACATGCGACTTATGCAGATACAATGTATGAAGACTACAATGAAGTGCTGCTATTTGATCAAATAACAGACCAGCCTATAATAATGAAAGATACTGAAAATAACTGGCAGTATACGACGAGTAGTATAGGTGGAACCATTAGTTATTCCGATAAAGTTGCTGTATTCACACCTGATGCAGAATTAGAAGAGGGAGCTCTGTACACCTTCACCGTAACAACGGGCGTTAAAAGTTCAGAAAATATTGCTCTTGAAAACAATTATACCTGGAGTTTCACAACCATGGGTACATCTGAATCGATGTACATTGATAAAAAAATGCCAAATATGGAATGGTAAAAAGATAGATGTAATATTGAGTTTAGTAACTCTTTTAAAGATTTAAAGGCAAAATTCTAACATTTCAAATTAAAGCATCATGGGAAATCAACTTTGGTTCATAGCAGCAATATTAATTATTGCGTGGGGAATCGGTATATATGGATTTGGGCTGAGTGGATATATACATATTTTGCTAGGCTTAGCAACCTTAGCTATAATATTGAGACTAGAAACTCCCATCTTCAGATCGAACCCATCATAAATCCATTCCGAAAAAAATATAATTGAAAAACATACCTCACATCGGCCAAAAGATGGGAACCAGAATAATGACCAGCGTCCACAAGGTTATTTCAAGGAGAAAACCTACTTTAAAAAAATCAGTGAACTTATAATTACCGGGACCATAGACCATAAGATTGGTCTGATAGCCTATTGGGGTGATCATCGACATCGATGCTACCAGAGTAATGGCAATGAACAGGCCGCGAGCTTCAATCCCCTGGGTTTCGGCAACGGATAAGGCGATCGGAAACATCAGTGCTACCGCGCCGTTATTGGTAATGACTTCAGTAAGTAGCCCTGTTACGATAACAATTCCCGCCAACACTGCTCGATCCCCATATACGCTGGTAAGATCCACCATCCACTGTCCAATAAGTTCAGCCGTTCCGCTCACCTCCATCGCTTTGCCCAAACCAATAGCGGCACCAATCACAATTAAGACGGTCCAGTCTACGGATTTTCGAGCCTCACCGGCTTTAATAACATTAAAACTCAATAATATCGCGACCCCTAAAATACCAGCCAGCGCAATATGTACCATCCCTGTGGCAACCAGTGTAACGATGCCCACTAACACTGCTACCGAGACGTACAAGTCTTTTCCGCCTGGCCGGCGCTCTTCAATGCTTGTTTCTTCCCCGGTAGCTTCCCCCCCGGCCGCACTGGTCAGGAAAAAATCTTTCGTGTTCTCATACGCCTCGCGGAAACCTCGATTGGTGTCAAGCAGCAAAACATCTCCGGCATGCAGCACAAACGGTCCAAGGGGCTGTTCAACGCGCTCCCCTCTTCTTCGCACGCCGGTTACCGCAGCTCCGAACCGTTCCAGAAGCTTGGCTTCCTGTACGGTAGCCCCCACCAAAGGCGAACCTTCTTTTACAACCACATGGTGAAGCTCTCGTTCTGGCTTTCCATCATCTTCAATACTTCTTGGTGGCTGCTGAACAAGCTGAAGCCCGGGATAGTCAACCAATTTTGGTACTGTAGCCGCAACACCTCCCTTAGCAGCATACAAAAGATGGTCGCCCCGGCGGAGCTTCTCTTCTTTGGGAACAGGCGCTATTTCAAGATCTTTGCGATTAATACGGGAAAGATAAAAGGCCTGAAACTCATCTAGTCCTGCTTCTTTTATGGTTTTCCCAATTGCATCTGCCCCTTCTGTTACTTCAATCTCTACCAACAGATTCCGCCGTTGTTCTTCTTCATACCGGATATCTTGGCGGGACGGGGTCAGCATGGGAGAAATAAAAACAAGGTATAACAGTCCGACAAAGGCACAGGGAACGCCAACCCAGGCCAACTCAAAAAAGGATAGACCCTCAAATCCGTGACTTTGTAACAGTCCGTGGGTAATTAGGTTGGTGCTGGTTCCAATTAATGTACAGAGCCCACCCAAAATCGCGGCAAATGAAAGGGGCATAAGTAACTTTGATACGACAATATTCTTTTTAAGCGCCCATTGTCGAATAGCGGGAATCCCCATAGCCACAACCGGGGTATTATTTAAAAAAGCTGAATATAGTGATACACTGGGACACAACCTGAGCAAAATTCGCTGAATACTCCGTGTTTCCTGTCCCAAAATAAAGGCACTCGCGCGATCCAGCGCCCCGCTTTCCCGCATGGCAGTCGACACCACGTATAAACTGGCCAGCGCTATTAAGGTCGTATTTGCAAATCCCTGGAAAGCCTGCTCAAGGCTCAAGACTCCGGTTATTGTAAGGATGGCCAGAGCTGTCAACAGGATAGCATCCGGGCTCCACAGGTCAATCGCCAAGCCGATAAAAGCGCATAATAACACGACAAAAATCAACAGCTGTTCGAATCCCATGTGGTATAAAAGGTTATGTTTGTGGATTGGTATAAATGGACTTGTAAAAGAAACGCTGGCCTTCCTTAAAAGGCCCAGGAGTTAACCCAGCAATTAATCCATCTGATAAACGATAGCGTTAATGTTCATTCCTGCTCCTACCGATGCCAACACAATAATATCTCCTTTCTCAATCTGATGGTTCTCCATCTCACCTCGCAACACCAGATCCAGCAGGGTAGGAACGGTAGCCACAGAGGAGTTGCCAAGTCGCGATATGGTCATGGGCATAATATCGTCCGAAACTTCATTATGACCATATAGTTTTGCCAGACGCTCCAAAATGGCAGCATCCATTTTAGCGTTGGCTTGATGGATGAACACTTTTGCAACCTCATCAAAACCGATATTCGCTTTATCAAGACTTGTTTTTACTAACTCTGGTACGTGAGTGAGTGCATACTGGTAAAGTTTACGCCCGTTCATCTTCATGTAAAGAGAATCGTTATCGTCGGAGTTATATGAAGAATCCATCTTCAAATAATAGGCCTGTTCCTCAGTATCAGTGCGTGCAGAATGGCTCAGAATCCCCACTGGAGTATTGCTTTCTCGGCCCTCCAATACTGCGGCTCCGGCCCCGTCCGAATAGATCATACTATCCCGGTCATGCGGGTCGCAGATACGCGAAAGTGTTTCGGTTCCAATAACTAGACCGGCCGAAGCATCCTCGCTGCGAAGATAGTAGTTACACTGGATGAGCCCCTGAACCCAGCCCGGACAACCAAAAGGAAGGTCATAGGCTACACAATATGGATTTTTTATTCCCAGTTTGTGTTTGACCCTCGACGCCAGAGTCGGCACCATATCTACCCGTGGATTATCGGCCCGGACATCACCAAAATTATGAGCTACTACAATATAATCCAGCTTCTCAGGATCCAATTCTGCCGACGAAAGCGCCTGCTTACCAGCTTCTGCTCCCATATCCGAGGCCAGTACATCATCTTTGGCATACCGTCGCTCCTCTATACCGGTGATTTCCGAAAATTTCTGAATGGTCTCCTCAATAGGCTTATCTAAGGGAGTGCCATCATTATTTAAAAAAGTATTCTCTAAAAAATCGGTGTTGGGTACCCTGCGACTAGGAATATAGGACCCCGTTCCCGTAATTAAAGCGTATTTCTTGTCTCTCATAGTTCTGTACTTTTGTAATAAAATTACCCGCCCTTATATAACCGTGTTAAACCCACTTAATTCAAATAATCTCGATTAATTCTTTCGTTGCTCTTCAGTAGATCGTATAACCTTGTTTTTTAACAAAAATCCCAAAACCAGTCCAGATACAAAACCTAATGCTCCGGTCAGGAAAAGTAGCACGACCAGTGACATTTCGGTGGTAAAGCCAAGGAAGTGTGCCTGAACGGAAGCGGTATTTTGTACCACAAGCAGGATCAGGATCAGAATCAAGATCAGGGCAATTGACAACTTTAATTTTTTCATAGTTTACGTCCCGTTTAGAACCCAAATTGTATGCTATCTACCAACTTATTACACAATTTAGAGAAATAAGATGGGATGTTCGAAACAATAACGAAATTAAAATCTAAGAAAATAATTGACTTAAAAATCTCCCCAATGGAAATTTATATCTAAACATAGTTGTCTCAAACATTTTTGACTCCATTTTTAAAGTATAATAGGTATACAGGGTTATTACTGTTACCTTGTAGCATTAAACTTAATTACTCACCTGCTGAGCAACCTGTACTGAAACGATGCGTTAATCCAACTCCTTTCACAAGAGACCCTCCGGGTGCATAAAACAAAATAACTATGTTACAACAAGGCAAAATAAAATTTTTCGATTCCCAAAAAGGATTTGGATTCATTAACCCTGATGAAGGCAACAAAGATATCTTTGTTCACAAAAACAATGTCGAAAACCTTGGCTTTGATGATGGTTTTGAAGACGGTGAAGCTGTGGAATTTGATGTCGAAGAAACACCTAAAGGCTTAAGTGCAATTAACGTCCGAAGCCTAGCTTAAAACAGTTCAACTTCTACAAATTAATTTAAAGCCCCGGTTTTTACCGGGGCTTTTTCTACCTTCCATTCCTTTGGTAATTCTAAAAAATTAGCCAATTACGAGACGATTTAATAGATCCTTAATTAAATTTCTGCATCTTCACCCACTTTAGTGAAATCTCTCATCAAGCAATTCGTTTAAATTCATGATAGATACCACTATCGGTCAGTACATATTTTTAGTTCCTCTCTACTACGATACTGCCGTTTTGTTGGGTAACAAATGTAAAGGTTCTTATCCAGGAATTTTCGGGAAAGCGTTTCCCACAATTCCCTTTCGGTACTACATATAGTACTACATGAAATCCCAAAATCGCTGCCCATTTCGCGCACAGGAATATCTCACATAGATTACGGATCAGGAGGCTAGGGGTTCGAATCCTCTCAGGCGTACTCTTACCTAAACCTTTGAATAGCAATAACTTACAGCTATTCAAAGGTTTTTTATTTTACAACTTCCCCTCCTCTCTTTTCGATTTGGGTCACATTTGGGTCACAGAATAAAAGATACTATCGACCAAATCATACTGATATTTTTTTTATGTGTATGTTTTATATATACCCGATAACCCACTCATGATATACATAAAAGGACTTTTTTCTGTCTCAGAACCGACCTTTAAACCTTTTGCAATATTATGCATACAATGATTTTCAACGAAACCACATATATAAGCCTAGGTTAGTGGGCTTACGCTTTTCATTTATTCTATCAATAGTGTATAATTACATCAAAATATTTTTCGGGTAATCAAATCAATAGAGAATATGAAGTTACAGAATATTGAAATTCACAAATATAAATCAATTGAGAATACACAAAATTTTGAACTAGATCCTGATGTTACAATTTTGGTTGGAATGAACGAATCAGGCAAAACAGCCATCCTAGAAACAATTGCCAAAACAAATTATTTTGAGCCTGATGAAAAGTTTGAATTCAGCAAAACACATGATTATCCACGAAGAGAGAAAAAGAAAATAGACAAAAGTGGTATAGATCCAGCCGCAATAACTTGTACTTATAAATGTGAAGATGACTTAATTAATGAAATCGAGGAAGATTTAGGTAAACAAGTTATTGATGACTTTACTTTCAAAATTACAACAAAGTATAGTGGGAACAATACTTGGAGAATTGGCCATATAAACCATGGGAACTTTATTAAATATCAAACTGAGAAACTCGGCATTTATAGCAAAGCATTAGCCGACAAGTTAAAAGAGATTCAAAGTGTAGAGGAAATCGATTCTGTTATATCTCAATATAAGGATGAGAATATTGTTGATGGTCTCAATGAGTTAAAAAAATATTTTAAAAATGAATGGAATTGGGACTCAGGCCCTATTTGGGAATATATTTCTAGGACATATATTAAACCCAATCTCCCAAAGTTTCTATATTATGATGAGTACTATTCGCTCCCATCCCGAATAAGTATCGAAGAATTACAACAAAATAATATTGAGGAAGAAGAGCTTAAAACTGCAAAAGCATTATTTGAGCTTGCCGATATTAATATCGATGATTTAATTAATTCTGATGACTTTGAAGACTACAAAGCAGAGTTAGAAGCCACACAAGCTATAATTTCTGACGAGCTTTTTAATTATTGGTCTACAAACCGAAACTTAGATATTGAATTTGATTTAGATAAAGTTGAGGATACAGATGATCAAAATAATAAAAGAATTGTTGAGCACATTTTAGACGTCAGAGTTAAAAACTATCGGTCTAGAGTTTCTTTACCTTTAAAAAACAGAAGCAAGGGATTTAATTGGTTCTTTTCATTTTTAGTATGGTTTAAAAAAATACAAGAAGATTCTGATTCCGAATACATTTTACTTTTAGATGAGCCTGGCTTAAATCTACATGCTGCAGCTCAGAAAGACTTATTAGATTTTATAGAAGATTTAACTTCAAATTATCAAATTGTTTATACGACCCACTCTCCTTTTATGATTCCTGATGGTGGGTTGGATAGGGTTAGAACTGTTTTAGAAACTCAAGAAGGATCAGTCATATCTGATAGTGTAAAAGAAAAAGATCCTGACACCCTTTTTCCCTTACAAGCAGCTTTAGGATATGATATTGCTCAAAACCTCTTCATTTCCAAAAATAACCTTCTTGTCGAAGGGGTTTCTGATCTAATTTACCTACAAACAATATCTTCAATCTTAGAAGAATCAGGCAGGGAACATTTACTGAAAGAAGTTACCGTAGTGCCAACTGGCGGACTTCAAAAAGTTGCTACTTTTATTTCTTTATTACGAGGTAATAACCTTAATACCGTATGCTTCCTTGATACTTTTAAAAATTCAAGCGGCAAAGCTAAAATGAATACTTTAATCAAAAACAAATTAATTGATTCAAAGAAAATATTATTTGCTGATAAATTTTTAGATGACCATAAGCAAGCAGATATCGAAGATTTATTTGATAAACAAGATTATCTCAAAATATTTAACGGGGCATTTTCTGAAAAAGATGACATCAGTCTCGATGATTTAAACAGTGATATTAAACCTATTATCATACAGATAAATCAATTTTTGAACGTAGATAGATTTAACCATTATCGACCAGCAAATTACTTAGCTAAACAGGGTGCAGATAATTCATATTTTAACGATGGCACTTTAGATAAATTTGAGGAAGTATTTAAAGAGCTAAATAGTCATTTCGATAAATAGCCAGCCCACTAACCGTGCATTAAGTGGGACGTGCCTCGCCGTTGGTTACCGGTTTCAATTTTATCCGTTTCAATAGTACTTTTTAAACAAATTCAACGCTACTTTGCACGCCCCTTATGCGCAATGTCGTTAGGCAAACCCGAATAGCAATCTAAAGCACCTTTCCAAAATTGAAAGAACCAAAAAGGCTCACCCCCAAAAAAGACACGCTAAGAGAATTATATCTTAAATCAGGAAATCAATGTGCCTATCCAAACTGTACAAATGTAATAATAGATGAAGATGGGGATTTTCTAGGAGAAGTATGTCACATTAAAGCTGCTATGCCCGGTGGTGAAAGATTTGATCCTAATCAGACAAATGATGAAAGAAGGAGTTTTGACAACCTAATGCTTATGTGTCCAATACATCACACCAAAACTAATAATGTAGAAGAATTTCCAGTGCATAGGCTTAAAAAAATAAAAGCAAAGCACGAAGCTAATCATTTAGAAGAAGACTTAGACGAAAATTTTGATAGTGAAGAACTTTTATCACTCGCTGATATAGTTGACCAAATTGATAAAGACTCTAATTACGAAAAAAAGCTTGAGAAATATCTATGGTCCTCTGAAGCTATAAATGACTTTTTAGCCGAAGTAGAAAAATTGAAAGGCTTATTTAAAGAAACAATTGAAAAGATTAATAAATCGTCTCAGAACATTAGTTTAAGGCATGAATCGATAATTAATGATGGATTCAGAGTAATTTATAAAGGCAATGAATTAGCTTTTATATATAAAGCAGCTGATCTTAGAGTTACTCCAAAGTCTTCTATCACTTTCAAAATTTTCAGAAATAGACATGATGATTATTACTCTGAAGAACATCCACGCCCTGTATTGATAGAAACTAATGAATTTAAATTCTCAAAAGACAGAAATGACAATTTCATCTGGAAATCAAAGAACGATAAATCAAGGAACTCAAAAAAACTTACTGATTACATCCTAAAACATTTCATCCAATTTTTTCAGTAAGTCTAAGTTTGCCTAACCAGCGCATTAAGCGGACATGCCTCGCCCCCGAGTCCTTGGGGCCCTCCTTGGTTTTAAGTCTCTTCTTCCGTTAGTTACTAATTCAACATTCATTCGCGTGTAGCTTATGCGAAATGTCGTTAGCGGTACAAATCATTAATTAATCAAACTTATCAATGGAGTTAGCAAACTTAGAGAAAATAAGTCTTAAAAATCATCCAAATCTAAATGAGACGTGGCTCCAAGAAAAAATTGCCGATGATCCTCAAATTTTAGGATTGGGAGATTTAGTACTCTTAGATCGAGAGCGGCAACAAAAAAGTGGCAGACTTGATTTACTTCTTACGAACGTTGATACAAATTCACGTTATGAAGTAGAAATACAACTCGGTACAACAGATGAATCTCATATTATTCGCTGTATTGAATATTGGGATATTGAGAAGAGAAGATATCCCCACTACGATCATTGTGCGGTTTTAATAGCAGAAGATATTACTAGCAGATTTCTAAATGTTCTTAGCTTATTCAATGGTCATATTCCGATGATGATTCTTCAGCTCAATGCCTTAAAAATTGATGACCGTATTGCACTCAATTTTGTCAAAGTAATGGACCGTTTTGAATTAAGAAAAGATGATGAAAGTGAAGTCAATCTTACGGAGACAAACCGTGAATATTGGAATGATAGAGCAAATCCTAAAACAGTTAAAATAGCTGATAAAATTCTCGATATAATCAATGAAAAAGCTAAACCAACTCAATATCTAAATTATAACAAATATTACATTGGCCTATCAGACGGAGTAAAATCAAGGAATTTTATCCATTTTAAGCCCAAAAAACAATTTACACATATTTTATTTGAGATAGATCAAAAAGAGGATTGGGCTCAAAAGCTTGAAGACTCTGATATGTCTGCAGAAAAACACGACAAATGGTTAAAAGTTACATTAACACCTGGACAGGTTGACAAAAATTTAGATTTATTGGAACCTCTTATTTTTCAGTCCGTCGAAATTTATAACAATAATTAAGTTGTACCGCTAACGCGCGCATTAAGCGGACGTGCCTCGCCCTACCCTGCCGGTTTTGGTTTACTCAATTTCTGTAGTACATTTTGTTTTTAAATCAACGTTTGCCTGCACGAAGCTTATGCGCAATGTCGTTAGGTGTACCAAAATAAATTCCAAATGGTTAGTTCTGACAAAATTTATCAGGAGAGTAAAAAACAGTTTTCATTTCTCAAATCTGATTTTGGATTCAAAATTACAACTGACAAAAATGAGAATATGTTTGTTCTCCTTAACTACACGAGAGGTAAAAACAACTATCTCCATAAATTTTGATCGCCGGGATAATTACTTATCGGTGGAAGCAACGATTTTAAGAGTACCAGATAAAGAATACATTCACAGATTCGAAGACATTAACCATTTTCCAAATGAAATAATGAGAAGTGCCAATAAGGTTAAGTCAATGTGCAGTAGATTTTTAGAATAAATGCTGCACCTAACCCTCATTAACTCGGACAGGCCTCGCCATCCCCTTGCCTCCCTTCTATTTATTAGTTAATCTTTCATTTTAAAACTAATTCAACATCCTGGCGCCTGCCGGTTATGCGCCATATCGTTAGGTAAACATCTTCAGGAGACAATATGGATTTCAAAATTCAATTAAAGTTTAGAAACAGTAGTTCAGTTTATTTATCTGATGCTAAAAAGCATGCTAAGAAATTCGATGATTTTAAAGAGGCTGATTCAAACAAAAAAATAAACTCACTAACTGTTTCACAAGAAGCATTACGGCGGAAAAGCTCTTCCTTTCTAAAGGTTTGGGAAATTGTGAAATCTTGGAAAGGGACTGAAATCTTATTGAACGATGATCCCATCGACCAAAAAGAATTAAATTCCATAACCGATGTCATAAATTGTAATTCTGAATACCATAAAGCCGTAATTCAAGAAGATCATTGTAAAATTCGAGATGATATAGAAGGATGGGGATGTAAATTTTTAAATAGTATAGCACGACACTCACCGAATAGATATTATTGGAGAAATAGTAATCACAATTGGTATGACTTTGGCCATTTCGAGGAAGAATATAAATGGAAGGTTGATAAACAGAAGATTAAAGAAGTATTAAAACGAGAAGCACGTCTCAAAAATTTAAATTTATGTTCTGTATTCAATTTAGAAACAGTGTTTGAACATGTCGATACTTTACCCGACGAAATCAATGTTGAAGAATCAGAAAGCTGGGAAATTAAATATGAGGAAAGTATTGATGGGAATACATTGGAGAAAAAACCTAATGGTATTAAACCCCACCCAAACAATGGTAGCAGTAGTTCGTCATTAAGCATTTCTTTCGGTGCCCAAAAAGAAGAAGAGGAAAAAGATGAATCCACTGTAAACAATAGGCATATTCCAGATGTCGAATATGACGATATTGGTGGAATTGATGGTATTCTACAAAAAATCAGGGAGGCGATTGAAATACCTTTTTTAAAACCTGAATTGATAAAGCATTTAGGAATACAACCCCATAAAGGAATTCTACTTGCAGGCCCACCCGGTACTGGAAAAACACTAATCGCAAAAGCAATTGCTAATCAAGTAAATGCACATTTCATTTCAATAAAAGGACCAGAACTGCTTAGTAAATGGCATGGCCAGTCTGAGGAAAATTTAAGAAAGGTATTTGAAGAAGCTAGAATAAATTCCCCTTCAATTATCTTTTTTGACGAAATAGACTCAATAGCACAGGAAAGATCAAATGAAGAATCATTAAGGTTTGACTCAAGGTTTGTAAATCAGCTTTTGACTTTAATGGACGGTCTTGAAGAGTTTGAAGATGTAAGAATTATTGCAACAACAAATAGAATTGAATTATTAGATAAGGCATTACTTAGGCCTGGTAGATTTGATTATAAAATCGAGGTAACAAAACCTGACTTAAAAGGTTGTCTTGAAATTTTAAAGATACACACCAAAGATATGCCGATTGATTCAAATTTTAATCTTGAACTGTTCAGTGCAAAATTGTTGGGTTTAACCGGTGCTGAAATTGCCTACATTACCCGTGAGAGTGCTTATAATTGTTTAAGACGTTCAATCAATGGTTTAGAGCCTAGATCAATTAACGAAATTAATGAGGAGCATCTTTCTAATTTCAATATTAGTCGAAATGACTTTGAAAAAGCCTTAAAAAGCCTCAAATAACTTGTCCCAAGTATGTTTACCTAACCCGCGCATTAACGCGGACGCACCTCGCCTATTCTCTGCTGCTCTTGGTTTTAAGACTCGTCTTTCGTTAGTTGCTAATTCAGCATCAATCCGTGCGCAGGTTATGCGCAATGTCGTTAGGTTTCTTCCTTTAACTTAAAATAAGATTTCAGCTATGACAGGAATCTGTGGACTTTGTAAAGAAGAAAAAAAGCTTTGTCATTCACACATCATACCTGAGTTTTTTTATAAAAATATCTACGATCATTACGGTCGGTTTTATGAAATATCCACAGATGAAGATTCTAGAGTAAATTTTGAGCAAAAAGGTGCTAGAGAATATTTATTCTGTGAAGATTGTGAACAACACTTGAATACAAACGAAACATACGTCAATCAATTTTTCTTTGGTCGTACAGAAATTGATATGACGATCTATGATGAATATGCTGTGGTTGAAAATGCTGATTACAAAAAATTTAAGCTTTTGCAGCTTTCAATTCTTTGGCGGGCAAGCATAACAAGTCACTCATTTTTTAGAGATGTAGACTTAGGAGAAGAAGTCGAAAAGCAATTGCGGGAAATGATATTAGAGGAAGAACCCGGTGATCCTAGTTTCTTTGGATGTAACATCAACATGATCAAACTCCCAAAAGGCTTAGACGCTAATTTCTTTACCTCTCCTGATATCTTTGAAAAAGATGACAAGCTGGCTTATCGATTTGTATTCAGCAATATGGTTTGGATATTTTTTGATCCGGAATCGAAAATTGATGAATCAATAGAACAAACGTTCATAAAACCTGATGGGCAAATAATAATTAACCAGATGGAATTTCAGCAACTTCCTTTTTTAACAGAGTTCGTAAAAGAGTTAAAAGAAGCTGGAAAACTTGAAGAAGTAGCCAAATTCACTAAAAAAGAAGAAACCTAACCCGCGCATTAAGGGGACGCACCTCGCCTAGCCTTGCTCATTTTTGGCTTTTTAGCTTCTCGTTCATTATTTATCAACTCAACATTCATTCGCGTGTAGCTTATGCGTAACCCCAGCAGGCATATCAAATTTACACTTTCCTGAATAATGAGCAATAAAACGAAACCACGGTTTGTAATATTTCACAACGAAAAAGAGCTAATTGATGTAAAGAAAGATATTTATATACTACATCGACATCTTGAGCTTGTTCAAGATCAGTTAGAAAACGAGCTTAATAAGATAAAAAAAATAAAAAAGGAATTACCTAAAAAGAGAGAAGTTAAAAAATTAGAAAAAATTAGCCGTGCTTTAGATGAAAACCTTATAAAAGAACATGAGACATGGCTTAAAAATGGGGTTCCTCAAATTGTCATAAATCCTTTTATTGTTTCAGCTTGGTCTCTTTATGAAAGTGTTATTAAAGATTTTGCATCTATACTGCAAAAGTCTAAGAACATCGAAAAAAGCATAGAAAATGCTGATGGAAGATACTTTTTAAAAAAAGCCGAAAACTATTTTAATAAAACACTAAAGCATCCACTGCATCTAACTAAGGAGCGTAATTCCGAGTTACGACTTCTTAATGACATTCGAAATTCAATTGTCCATCATTACGGCAAAGTTTCTGCGCTTAGACCTAAGCTCAAGACTCAAATCCAAAACAATAAAATTGAAGGAATTAGAAGTATAAAAGAAAATGGGAAACTAGTTCTAAGCCTAAAATTTGCTGAACGTGGTTTTGAAGTTGTTAGAAATCATATTTTAACCCTATTAAACAAATATCAAAAAATTTAGTTATGCCTAACCCTCGCATTAAATAATCTAATTACTATACTCTTCTACAACTCGTTCAGCATTCTTTTTTCGGGCCTGCTCTGCAACCTCTTTATCAACTACCTCTTTACCAATGGGAGATAATGAAATACGAGCAAGTTTGCCATGCTGTATGCCAAAAGGAATACCAATAATTGTAATAAAGCTTATAATAGCTGCAAAGACATGACTGAGAGCAAGCCAAAAACCACCGAATATGAACCAGAGCACATTTCCAAATGTGCCCCAACCACCAGTACCAACATCTTTCTTCCCTGTTAATATTTCTCGGTTTACAGCCTCTTTACCAAATGGGAAAAATGAAAGAGTTCCTATGGCAAAACAAGCCTTACCCCACGGAATCCCCACAATGGAAATAAACATTATGACCCCTGCCAACCACCATAAAAGACCGGCTATAAAACCGCCAAATATAAACCAAAGTACATTACCTAATGCTTTCATATCTCTTGTCTGTAGTATTTATAAGTTTGGAGTTAAATAGTAAATATTGATGAACTTCTAAAATCCTATCACTTTCAATACAGATAATTTTTATTTGTTTTGGTACCACCTTACCTTATGTGTGAAAACACATAAATAACTATGTCAAAACTAACCAACAAACAACAGCAGTTTTACGATACGCTGATCTCCTATATCCGTAAGTACTTTCGCTGGCCAACGTATAAGGAACTTGCCGATCGGCTTGGATTTAGCTCAGAAAACAGCGTTACACAGTATTATGATGCACTGGTAAGCAAGCAATTTCTTAAAAAGGATAGTCAGGGTAATTATACCTTTACCAATCCTGCTGATGTTTGGATCCATGAAAATGGTCACAGGCAACCAACATCGATTCCAATTGTAGGAGAGATTACGGCCGGAAGCATGCAGGAAGCTATTGAGGCGGATTTAGGAGAGGTTACCATTGGCGATTTCTTTCCCAATGCTTCGAACGTATTTGCACTCCGCGTGAAAGGTGATAGCATGAAAGACTTGGGTATATCTACGGGGGATAAGGTCATCCTATCTAAGACAGATCTGCGAGATGGTGATGTCGGAGCTGTGTTGTATGACGGTAACACCACACTTAAGCGAGCCCACATACGAACCACCGGGATTCGACTTGAGCCTGCTAATCCCGCTTATGATGACATCATCATAAAACCTGGTGAATTTGAAGAAGTTACGGTTTTAGGCAAATATTTGGGACACATTACTGATGAAGGATTAGTCAAATCTCCCTTTCGTTAATCCAAGAGCATTCCTGCTTCTTCATAGACCAAATACCAACCTACTTTTTTCGTGTCAAAGACAATATCTAAGTAGCGATCATCTTTGGTTTGTAAGGTAATATGAATCTGTTTATGGCCGTGGCCGACCGGCTCTTCATGGCATTTGCGAATCTTTTGCACGCGATGGACCTGTCCATTTTGGCGCTTGATGCGTATTGGTTGCAAGCGTTTTGTAATGCCGTTTTGTTTATCAGCAAAGGAGGCCACTGTTGTAATGACGATCAGTGGCTCGGGCTCTTTTTCGCTATGTTGGTTACTGCCACTCATCAACCTCTTCAATTAGCTCAGGACCATTATTTCTGGTGGAGTTCACTTTCTGTGAAACTGGAAAGCGGTGAATTGCTTCATCCGGATAGGGCTCAAAGATCCCTCCGTCATAATAGGCCTTGGTGTTGTGATTGTTCGGATCCAACCAAAAGTCAAAGTCTTCTTTGGTCAAGATTACCGGCATGCGGTGTTTGTCATGGATCTGACCAACCGTATCATTACTATCGGTCGTGATAATGGTATAGGAAGGGATTTTCCTAGTCCCATTGGGAGATTCCCACTCGTAATATAGTCCGGCCAGTGGCATAATAGGTTTGTCTTTCATCTGAAAACCATAGGGATATTTTTCACCCCCAGACTTCTTCCACTCATAGAACCCAGAAACCGGAACAATGCACCGATATTTTTTAAACGGTTCTTTGTAGGCCGCTGTCTCCGTTAGCTTCTCGGCCCGTGCGTTAAAATAGGGATACTTAGGCTTTCCTTCCTTTTCATAGAAGGGAATAAGGCCCCAACGAAACCCTTCGATAGAACGGGTCCCATTTCGTTGCAGCACAATTGGGTTTTGCGTGGTCGGTGCCACGTTAAAGTTCGGCAGTATCTCATCAATATCGAACGGAACTTCGAACATATCCTTGCAGGCCTCCTGAAATTTAATATCTCTCCAATATCGTCCGCACATAACACTCCTGTTTGATTATTGTTGGCGACTTCGTAATATATGTGTAAACACACATATATAATATAGCTTCTTTTTTGTGGTGCTGTCAATATGAATATCCCTGATTTTAATCGCTTCCCTGAACTCACCGATCCCGGTCGCTACCAACTAAATAAGAACGTCCACAATATTACGCGATACCAAACCATTGCTGCCGACATGCAGCATCCGGGGAACTCTCCTCGCCTATATGTGCATGTAGATATGAACGCCTTTTACGCACAGGTCGAGCAACTGTGTTATAACTTGTACGGAATGCCGGTGGTGGTAGGCGGATGGCGCAAGCCGGACGGAACGGTCAAAGGGATTGTGGCTACGAGTTCTTACGAAGCCAGGGCATGGGGCGTAAAAACCGGCATGAGTGCTTTGGAGGCCTACAAGCTTTGTCCACATGTGATATTCAAGCAAGTGGACTACGAGAAGTACCACGCCTTCAGCAAACGTATTAAGGGCGTGCTGGATAGCTTTTCTCCGGACGTAGAGGCTTACAGTATGGACGAGTATTTCCTGGATATTACGTGGAAGCTTGAAGAATCCTATGAGCAACTGGTAGAATTCGCCTGGGCGATGAAGGAAGCCATCTATGAAGAAACGAATCTCCGATGCAGTGTAGGGATATCGACCTCCAAGACCTACTCAAAGCTGGCCTCAGACTTGGAGAAACCGGACGGACTTACGGTACTGACAGAGGAGGAAGAAATTAAAGACAAGATCTGGCCCCTACCTGTTGATGAAGTATGGGGCATCGGCAGCCGTCGGTATGCTAAGATCAAAGGTCGAGGCATTACAACCATTGGTGAGGCTATTGACCGTGGATATCCCCTATTCCAAAAGCTGTTTGGCAAGTACTTTGGCAAAATGCTCTGGGAGACCGTAGCTGGGAAAGACCGGGCCATAGTTAGTGATGATACGGAATATATCCCCGAACGGGTTTCCTACGGCCATACCTTTTCGACGTGGACCGATGCCCCGTGGAAGGTAGCTGGAGAATTTGCCAAGGCAACCAAGCAGGTTTGTTACCGCCTGCGAGGATACGGCAAGAAGTCGGACAAGTATTTTGGAAACGTACGATTTCAAGGGCAAGAGAAAGAAGGATTCTCGTTTACCTTTCGGGCTCCGGGTTTAACTAATTTAGATGGGTATGTACTCCGCAATTGCCTGCAGAAAGTCCTGCCGATGCTATTCTACTGCAAAGACCAGGGAAAGCGATTTCGGGCAATCATGCTTGGAACGACTGAGTTAAATATGACCACACAAGCGGAACTGTTTTTCCAGGAGAATCCAAAGGTCCAGCGGATGTACCAGGCTATGGATTATATCAATAACCGGTTTGGGTTAGATACTATTGATCACGGCATTAGCCAATTTGATGTGAAAGGGAATACGCACTTTAAGGAGCGATCGATGTAATATAGAAATTGGGTGACAACATGGTGTCAGAAGTATTTGTTATTTAATAGTAGTAACAAAAAAGCCAATAAAACAGAATTAGATGATTAAGCTCCATGGAGAGTTCAAAAGGCAAAAGGTAGCAACTATTTCTATTCTGGAAGGCCCGGATAAAGGTTGGTCAGGTGAAGCAATTATTTTTAAGAACCAAAGAGAAACGATAATAGCAAAAGCCAACAACCAACAGAAACAATTTCCTAGTGGTCAGTATTATTATGCTAAACCTACCTTTATCCTACAATAATTAGCTAAGATTTATTTTTTACATTATTTGGCTAATATAAAACCGATTAAAAATTATATACATAATCATAAATTATATTGATTAGTGGACGCAATTAATCAGCTAGTAGATCTTTTTGACAGTAAAGATGAATTTGTTAAAGCCTTTGTTGAAAGCACTTTATTTTTTCCTCCCGATAAAGTTAAAGAACGTAATGATGAGCTAAAAAAACTACATGAAAATGATCAACGGTTTCACATACGCTACTCCCCGTCTTTTAAAGACCATTGGCCAGTTAAAAATAAACGGGAAGCCATCGACTATACGAAAGAAGAGACTGTTTCATTAAAAGGATTACCTGATTACAAAATCCGAATAGATAATGATGGTAATTATAAAGTCAGATATGTTATAAAAGATAAAGTAGGTCACAAAGTAAGCTGGGGGAAGAATAGTACTATTAAAAATTACACCATATCGCACGTATGGGGATATGCTCATCATCCCCTTTTCTTCTCCTCCCTTTGGAATATTGTCTTAGTTCCTACCTTCTTCAATTTTATATTGGATAAATCAGATGATGTGCATCCCGTTGTCGGAGAAGTTAAAAATACAATCAAACAAAAATGTATTGAGCTTTATGATCCCTATAAATCTTTTCTGACCAACTTCCCAATTGATGGCGAATTTAAAAAGGATTTTAATCTAAGCTCAATAAATGACTCTAAATATGATATCAGCTTTGTGGAAAGCAAAGGCAGTAGCAAAGAGCATATAGTAATTACAAACTCAGAGGAAAAGAGAATTAAAGAACTCTTGGGTAGGATGGGAAACAAGTTTTTTATCGAATATTTCGAGCCTTATGCCAATGAAAAAGATCTTAAGAGTGAGTTCACCTTTGATGATTATACTGTCAACTCTTATAACACCAGGCTCAGTACCCTTAGAACTATATTCAAAGAAGATCTCGAAATTAAAGCCTTAAAACTTATTTCTGAAAAAGAGAATTCAAGATTAAGTCCCGAGACACTCAAAAAAGCATCTGAACTATTTATGGAATACAAATAACAATTATGTTCACTAAAAAAATAGTCTATATCGATATGGACAATGTTCTGGTCAATTTCAAATCAGGCATTGACCAGCTATCTCAAGAGGAACTACAGGAATATGAGGACCGATATGATGAGGTTCCGGGGATCTTCAAGCTGATGGAACCCAACGATGGGGCCATTGAGACCTTCCAATGGATATCCAAATATTTTGACACCTACATCCTTTCTACAGCTCCTTGGGAAAACCATTCTGCTTGGTCCGACAAACTTAACTGGGTAAAAAAATATCTGGGTGAACCAGCCTATAAACGGCTGATCCTAAGCCATCATAAAAATCTCTTGTCAGGCGACTATCTCATTGATGACCGAACTAAAAGAGGAGTTAAAGATTTCAGTGGTAAACATATCCATTTCGGGACGGATGAGTTCCGTCACTGGACCGATGTAAAACTCTTCCTCAAATATGACGCCCTCGATATCGATATGGAGGATCCAGAAACATGGGGAGCAACACTCCTTAAAAATAGCTATAAATTATACAAGGCTTCGGAAGAATGGGAGCTTGAAGACCCGATATCATTTGATGAGTTTCAAATCAAACTACAACACGAAGAATCATTTCGAAAAACCAACCTCCCCTCTATTGAAATGCTTGACCCTGATTATGATCCATATTCAATAAAACCACATTATTCAGAATCATAAAAAGAAGATTATGAATACTGTCCCTTCCCTGAATAGCAAAACATATAAAACCCTTTGTAATAAAACTGACGTTACAGATATAGATGCCTGGTACGATAAAACTTATCCCCTATTTCAAAAGGGCAAATTTAAACTCGCGAATCATGAAGACTTTCTCATCTTGGTTTCTTTGGCTTATTCCTGGATGCCAACAGTGCCAGTATATCATGACAGTGGTGACTGGGAAGAGGCATCACAATATCTAAAACATTTACCAGAACAGGAAGCACTCCGGAAATTCATGGAATTAGTCGTCCCCATGATTAATAATTCTATCGTTGGAGTTTCCAAAGCATTGCACTTTGCATATCCAAATGACATTTCTATCATCGACAGTAATGTAGTGAAAGGTTGGCGAAAACTATTTTATAAAACTGAAACTGAGGGGTATAAAGACCCAGCCATTTCACCTCTACCAATTAATTTTGGAAGTTTCAATGGTAGAAAAAGCACTATGAGTCGACATATTGACTATTATTTGAGGTATTGTAATAACTTAAATGAGTGGACTAAAAATTTAGATAATGACGTTACACCACGAGATATTGAAACAAGATTATACCTATTAGGAAAAGAGCTGTGATATATATTATCCAGATGAAATATGACTTTTATCCCCTTTTAGCTATTACCACCATTCGTTTTCATCAATAAAATCATATTTCTTTAACCGTTCTTTAAAAGCCTCACGATGTTCTTTGTTTTTCTTTCTATTATACTCTTTCATCTCTTGAAGTGAAAAAAGATGAAAACCCTCGGGCAGCTCCCCCCTGTCCATCAATTCCTTCAATGTGGCAGTAGGAATTTGCTCTTTCAACTTTTTTGTCTCTTCTCTCCTTTTTTTACTTGACATAAGCTGGCTCTTTAAGTTGGCATTCAGTTTTAAAATATGAATTAGACTGACACCATGCTGTCATATCAGTTTGTTTCTATGAATTAGCCTCTGTTTATTATTTCAGAGTGCTTAACATATTGATCATTTATCCAATGCTACTTCGTTATGTCCCATTACCTCACAAAGTCTAAATTCGTCCGAGCCCTCGACTGTCCCACAAAACTATACTATGCACAGCACGATGAATATAAAAGCACTTTAGAAGATAACGATTTCATGCAGGCGCTTGCCGAAGGCGGCTTACAGGTCGGTGAACTGGCCAAACTCTATTTTCCGGGCGGACATGATATCCCCATGATGCAAGAGAAGTCTAAGTCACTCAGCGAAACCAAGGCTTTACTGCAACAAAATGATGTCACCATTTACGAGGCAGCCATGCAGCACAAAAACTGTTTTGTATTGGTGGACGTCCTCCAAAAGAAAGGGAATCGGCTGGATCTGATTGAGGTAAAATCAAAGTCTTGGGAACCAGACGAAAGTTTTACTTACAAAAATAAGGATGATATTTATAGCGACTGGCAGGAGTATCTATTTGACGTAGCATTCCAAACATGGGTAGCACGTCGGGCTTATCCGAATTTTCAAATTGAGCCTTATCTGATGCTTATCGATAAAACCCAAAAAGCTACGGTGGATGGCCTGCATCAATACTTTAAAATAATGGAAGAAAACGGACGCAGTGAAGTCAAAGTTAAAGACGGGGTAAATAAAGATGATCTTGGCGCTCAAATCTTACGAAAAGTGCATGTTGGTGAATACGTAGAACAAATATTAGAAGGCAACGGACGAGAACCGGAGCACGAACTGGAGGCCGCCGGATTTGACCATTGGATATCGACGCTAAGCGAATATCTAAAGGCTGATCAAAAGTATCCGATAACCACCGGAAACAAGTGCAAAAGCTGTGAATATCGTATCACTCCCGATAAATTATCTGGCAATGAAAAGAGCGGCTTTGCCGAATGTTGGAAACAAGACCTGCAGTGGAGGGATGATGATTTAGCCAAACCGCATGTCTTTGATATTTGGAACGACCGACGGACGGAAAAATATCTTGACCAAGGTGTCTACCACATGGAAGAACTTATCCCCGGAATGTTGCGAGCTAATCCCGACAAACTCTATAAGCAGACCGAGTGGGATTACGGGCAGCGTCAGACCGTACAGATTATGAAAGCCACCGGTCATCATTCCCAAGAGGAAGCAGTTCTGGCCGGACTTTTTCAAGAGATGGATAGCTGGAACTTTCCCCTTCACTTTATTGACTTTGAGGCCGTAACCCCTGCTATTCCCTTTCACAAAGGACAAAAGCCCTACAAGAAAACGCCTTTCCAGTTTTCCTGTCACACTATTTATGAAGACGGCACATTAGAACACACCGCAGAGTGGATTGAAGATACGCCCGGTAAATTTCCATGCTTTGATTTTGTTAGGGAGCTAAAGAAATGCCTGGAAGGTGATGATGGCAGCGTATTCATGTACCACCACTTTGAAAACACGGTGCTCAATGATGTCATCGATCTGCTGGAAGAACGTCAGCCGGATGATGCCAGCGAGCTTATTGAATGGATTAAAACTATCACAAAGGGTGGTCCGCGCGAGATGATCGATCAACAGCGAATGGTGGTGAAGTATTATTACTCTCCATATATGGGCAGCTCTAACAGCATCAAAGATGTGTTGCCGGCAGTACTTAATGAAAGCCCGAGACTTAAAGAAATATATTCCCAACCATACAACGGGCTTAGCATCAAAGACAAAGTGCTCTATCAAACAGACGAGAATTCCGGTAAAGTGCTAAGTCCTTATAAGCTGCTGGATCCTATTGGTTTCGACATCCCCGACTATGAAACTGCTGAAGAAACCATTGCCGAAGGCGGTACGGCCATGATGGCGTGGAGCCGTATGCAGTTTGATGATGTATCTCCCGAAGAACGGGAAGCTACTTTTAAAGCACTGCTGAAATACTGCGAGCTAGATACTTTGGCGATGGTGATGATTCATCAGCACTGGGTGTGGTTAAAGAATAGTTAATTGTCATTCTTAATCTATAGTTATGTATTGGCCGAAAAAAATCGTCGATTTATTTCCAACAGTCATAAACAGCTTTCGAGAAAAAGAATTAGCCTATCTAAGTCTTACATCTAAACCGGAAAGACCTATACAAGACCGATATGCTTTACTACTAAATAAAAAGATTGATGACAAAGTTTTTATAAAAGAATATAAGCGCCGGGACCTTGTGGTATTTCATGACAACGGAAGACTTGCTTCAAAACCGAATAAAGAGGTTGATCATGTTATTGAATTTAAGGCAGGATCCGCTTCCAGTTTTAGTAAAAAGATACAAGGCGAAGAATATTATAGTAAAGCAAATGAATTTATTGGAAGAGTCGTAAAGGACATTGCCAACAGAAAAAGAGAAGGATCTTCATATGCAGATACCCTAAATCTAGGAATAAAAGATTTGACAGGTGTATTTATAGGCGTAGAGGTTTTAGATGAAATTCCAGAAAAATTTACAGAATTATTTCAATACTCTTCCAGACATAACAGACATCTATCCCATGAGGAAAAACCTGATTTGGAAAAACGCATGATCGAGCGGTTCACTGAATATACTGGAGAGCATTCAGTAAAAGCATTTAACACAGTACTTCATCGTGTTGAAGAGGTAGGATCTTTTGAAAATATTAGAGTGAAAATTCACTTGATTGCTGTTCAAGGGAATTCAAATTTCCCTTTTCAAGAATTAGCTGATTAGTAGATTAAATTGTTTGTAATGCTACTCTATTTGTATCAAGCTCCTCTGCGTGATCTGGATGGCAAGTCATTACAATTGTTTGGTACTGCCCTGAAAACTCATTGATAGCCTTTACTACTTTTTCCCTGCGCTCAGGATCGATATCGACCATCGGATCATCAAGAATTGCAAACCCATTACCATCGGAGAGAAATTTCTCACATAGGGCAAATCGCCACGCAAGGGCTACCGTATCTTTGGTTCCATGGGAAAGCAGGTTGTAGGTGAGGGAGGTAGCTTCCTGTGTCTTAAAGGCAGTAGGCATATCACTGTCCATATCTACGGTAGAAAAACGGTCGCCGACCATCAGATCCAGCCATTTGACAAAGCTGGTTTCAAGGCCCTTGTAAGTGTCGCTGTCCATTGACTCGATCAGTTTCAGCGATTTCTCGCGCACCCGGGCCAGTGTTTCAGCTCGACTATTAATGAGTTCAAATTCAGCTTCTGCTTCTTGGCGTAGTTTCTGTAATTCTTCCGATGAGGTGTCCGGAGTTTCTGCTTCCAACTGCGTGCGTTCCTGCTTCTTTTCAAAAATCTGATCCTTTAACTGCTGGATATCTTTGTCCAGTTGGCTAACCTCTTCAATAAATTCTTCGGAGGATTCATAACCCTCGGGCAGAGAGGGAAGATCATCGAGATCACTTTTCAGAACCTTGAGTAACTTCGAGGTTTCAGCTAATTGAAGAATCAAATCATCGGAAGAGCCATATTTTTCAGTCCATTCTTCAATCTTAGTCTCCGCTTCTTCTGCTTCCTTTTTTAGTTGGTTTAATGTTGTCTTCGTTTCAACGATATCCTCTGTAATCTCCTCGGAGCTGCGCACCTTGGACAAATCACCATAGGCCTCCAACTCTTCTTTAAGGTCTTCCAGTTCGTGATCGCCCAGCTCTTTCTTGTAAGCTTTTTTAGCTTGCGCCAGATCATTCTCCTTTTTTTGATAAAGTCCGGCATAAGACTCTGCCTCCTGAACGGATCCGACCTCAAGATCATCTAAATAACCGGAAATCTCTTCTTTCTTCGCCTGAAGGGTTTCAATCGTATCCTCAAGATCTCCCTCTCCCGAAAATACTTTTACCATAAGCCCGTCTGTTTTCAGAGTAAATCCGCCAGAAGCGGTTTGATCGAGCGTTTCACCACTATCTGCAGCAATTTCTTTTTCATCCTGACCAGCCTCACTATAACGCAACGTTTGATCTGAATTGCTTTCAATACGAACGGTAAGTTTAGCTGCCTCTATCTTCGTTTGTAGTTGACGTATATCCGACTGAAGCTCTCGTAGTTTTTGGAGGTCTTCCTGAGTTACTTTCTGCGCCTCTTCAAGTTCATCCTTCGCTTCTTCTACCTGTGAGGTAAGCTCTTCAATTTTAGCAATTCGTTGTTTTAGCTGTTCGGCCTTCTGCTTGCTTTGTGCCTTTTGTTGCTCTTGCTGAAGCTCCTCCAAGTTTTTCCGGTGTGCATCAAGCTTGGGCTCCAGGTTCTCCATCTTATCTTCAAAAACAGGCCATTTTTTGCTTATATGTAGGAGCCGTTGCTTTTTCTCTTTAGCTGATTCGAATTTTTGCTCTTTTAGTTGCCTTTCCTGTATGCCCTTTTTCAATGGCCTACGCTCTTCAAACTTTTCCTTTTTTTCTTCCTGCTTTGCTATTAGAATACTCAATGCCTCATTCAACGAATCCAGATCGTCTTCAAAACGCTTAGCCTCCTCTAAATCTAACCGGAGCTGTTCTTTTTTATAATAGGCCTCAACAACTTTGCCAGTACCTACTTTGTAAGGATTCTTGATACCCCGATTGTTTTCAGGATACTGCTGTTGACGATTCCAACGCTTAAAGTAATTTTTATATTTCTGTTCGAGTAATTCCTTAAAGCGATCTACAGATACTCCGCCCGTCTCCATTAAATTTCTACGAAGTACATTGCCAAGCTCTTTACGAACTTTGTCTTTTTGCCTCATGTCTTGCATCGTCTGATGTAGTTCGGACTGATTGGCAAGCATGATAGTTCGCATAGTAGCTGGAGAGACAGGAAACAATGATTCAATCTGATCCTGTACCTTCTTCTCATCGGTTATTTCGGAACCATCTGGTAATTTCAGAGAAGCACTACCATTCCGGTTTCCTTTCTTCCAGATCTTCTGAATTCGAATAATATTATTATCGGAATTCTCCAATTCCAGACCTACCCGAATAACATCACCGCCCACGGCCGGGAAATAGCTTCCCATGATGTCTTCCACTTTGGTCTGTGTAAGTGATGTAGTAGTCAGTAGGCCATGCATTACAGCCTGAAATACTGTAGACTTCCCTGCTTCGTTTGGACCCAGTAGAACATTTAGACCATCATCAAATTCAAACACATCATCTTCAATGCCGGCAAATGGATGGAGATATACTTTTGATAACTTCATTGCTGTACCTCTTTTATCAATTCGTATGCCATCTGCAACTCCTCTTCTTCCTCATCTTCTGAAAAAGAAGACAATAACTGTTCGGGAAATGAGCCCTTAGAAAATTCTTTCTTTATTTGTTCGGAAGTAACTTTTCGGCGGACTTCGTTATCTTCCAATCGAAGCTCTAATACGGATTCACGAATTTGTGACCTGCTTTCCTGCCAAGATTCAAATACTTCCTCTTCCAACTTTCCAGATACCTTTAACTCAACAACAGCTTGCTGCCAAGCATTTTCGCTAAACTCTTCTACCAGATCTTGAACGTCTTTGGTAGATGAAATATGCTCATCTTTCTGAATAAAGCGATAGGTACCCGTGCTGACTATTTCAGTTTTGATTTCTTTATCTTCTCTGACAGTATGCAGAAAAGCCCGTCCTTCGTGATTACAAGAAAATCCGTCGGGTTCAGGCGTACCTGGATTAAAGACCATATCCCGCTTGTCAGGCTTCTCCGGCCAGGTAATATGCGTGTGCCCCATCAGCCAGAGATCGACACCGGACTGCTCCAATTCATGAATGGACATAGGAAAGTATCGCTGATCGAAATCGGGTGATACCCCTTCTATACTGCCATGGGCAACTCCAATGTGAAGGGCGTCCTCGTCTTTTTCTATCTCATTAACCCACCCGATGGCATGATCAGCCGAATGCTTGGCATGGCAGGGAGCGGGATATATCACAACTTCCGGTTCAAAGACCGAAAGAGTTAGCAGCTCTTTCTTATCCAACACTAAAACATGCTCTTCAGCTTCTTTTTTAAAACGATCCCAAAGCTGACTATCGGCCGTGATATAGTCATGGTTGCCGGGCAGGACCAATACTACTTCTCCTGCAAATTGATTGATCGCCCGAACAGCTTTCTGAATATCTCCGACCTTCATTGAGGTACGATCAAACAGATCACCGGCAATGACAAAAATATCGGTCTCTAATTCATTCGCTTTATCAATTGTCTTCTGAAGTGTTTCATACCGTGCTTCAGAAAGTTTGTCTTGCGCCTCTGGTAAGTTTCGGAAAGTACGGCCAAGATGGAGGTCTGCTATGTGGAATATTTTCATTCCTATACCCGCGAATAACGATAATTTCCTTTTATGTTGTAATGCAAGAACTGCCCTTTTGACTCTGCAGTCTTAAATTGTTCCCAGATATGTTCTGGAACATCAAAGTATTGATATACCCTTCTATTTTGGAATTCTACTTCTAAGGTTGAACTAGATGATTCATAGCCTATCTTATAAATATTAGATGATTCAAAATTTTGAAAATATTCCATTGATTTATTCCTCTTCATTTTGATTCCAGTCCTGTGGCAATTTTGGATCTTTTTGTCGCCAAACTAACATGAATTCTTCATAGTTTGGATCATCTTCCATAGGAATACCCCAACCACCTGGATTCATAGACTCCTCTGGTCCAAGTGGATCTGAAACTACCGGATCTTGACTATCTGGCCTATGCCCAACTGGTGGTGCTTGGATCCGTGTTCTCATAGGTAACTTAACCGATTCGCCTAATACTATTGCTTCTCCTGTTCTTAACACTGGAAGCATATTTGTTAATCCTTCTAGATTATCTGTAATCGCACCTGAAATATGTGAGCGGTCAGTACTATTTGATAAACGTTGAGCGATAAATGTGCCGCATTGGGATAATATTGTAGGATCTATCTCAGAAGGTCTTTGACTAACAATCATTGCTCCTATTCCATACTTCCTACCTTCTTTCACAATTCGTTGAACAATATCAGATGCAGGACCTATAGATTCATTATTTAGATATGAGTGAGCCTCCTCCATTACTACTAACAAAGGCCGTTCTTTCCCTCCTTGTGATAAATTTCTAGCCCAAAACAAGCCGTCGTAAAGTATTCTTAGTAAGATACCGATTATGTCATTCATAATCGGTATTGGAACACCTGACAGATCTAAAACTGTAACTGGATTTTCTGATCCAATCCAATTTTTAAAAAGCTCAGATAAATCCTTACTAGTATTACCTTCGATATCTGGGGCCCAATCTCCAGGATCAAATAAAAAGTCATATCGAGGATCACGTAACTTTGTTGCCAAGCTATCAAGTTGTCTAGATATATTTAAATTTTGAGCACTTAGATAAATTTGTCCCCGAACCTGATTTTTATACTTTGGCGGAATTACACTTTCGGCATCACCTTCTTCTTTAGGTTCTCCAGTATCTTCATCTACTTTTAAAGCTTCAGTAGTTTTAGCTGGATCAAAATCCTCTGTAATATCGCAAAACTCTTGCCCCGTTCCGGGCTCAGTATGGGTTGATTTAATAAGTCTATGTAGATATAACCAAAGTCTCCTTATACTAAAAGGTACTGGAGTATCAACTGTTAGGTTTTGGGAACTTACTCCAGCATAATTGTTTTTTTTGTGAGATTTTAGTTTAAGAGCAGTAATATATTCTAATATCTTTCCCTTATCCTCTTCCTTAACTTTACCAAATGCTATATTTATTAATTCTTCAAAACTCATAGCCCAAAACGGAATATGGAGGGGTTTTTCATTATCTTTCCTATCATCTGGATTAACCTTATAAATATCTGCTTTATCTTTTAAAGCATTTCCATATTCTCCATGAATATCTAGAACAATGATACGGGCAGATGGAAACTTGTTCTCATTAGAAAGTGATCTTAAAATACTTGAAACAGTTGTTGATTTTCCCGATCCAGTTGTGCCAACAATAGCTGAATGCCTTGTAACAAGTTTATTTATATTAATCAAAGCATCAATAGATTCAGAACCAGCAATGTTGCCAATTCTAACTAAATGACTTTGTTTTCGTTTCTCTCCATAAATATTTGCTAAACTTTCTTCGGATACTAAGTGTACTTCGTCTTCAATTGTAGGGTACTGCGATATTCCTCGTTGGAAATGCCCTTTTTGAAAACCTTCCCCAATTAACTGGACCTTTAACCATCTCTTTCCATAAGGTTCTTCCTCAGCAACATTTTCTGGTACAGCACTAGCACCTACTTGTGATACAATCCCAAAAAGATCAATGTAACCAATTGGTATTCTAACAAAGCTACCTATTTGTCCAATTCTGTAACCTTGTCCATCTACAAAAGTCAACCCAGATAAAAAAGAATCTTTTAATACAACACTAACAGTAGTTCCTGTTACATCCTGAACTGTACCAAGTAAAGTCGAATTATTCTTCCTTCTTTTCTCCTTCATTATCAGAACTGTTTTGATTTGAACTTAACTCCCCCAAAAATTCACCAAACTTAGAAAAATCTCCTAGCTTCATATAGTAAGATTCAATTTCATCATCTTCTTCTTTTCTAACGACTCGAGCAGGTATATCCTGTAGTTTCTCATCATCGTTTATATGCCAACAACCTTGTTGTCTACCAATAATGGCTTCATCAAAAGCCATTAAACTTAGATTAGGTGTTCGTTGGGCACACTTCCTTGCATCTTCATATCTCTCACTACTTAATTCCTCATATAAAAACGCAAATACCATCGAAGTTGGGTTACTTTGCAGTCCCTGAACAATAATATCATTGATGTGATCATCACTAAAGGAATATCCACATATACAAAGAATAGCGCCCTGTTTATTAAAAAAATCCTTCAACCTATCTAACATAGCTAGGTAAGGCATTTTCCTACTTTGGTTATATTTTAAGTGAGAAGGATAAATAAGATGATTATCATCTTCATCTATGTCTGTACTGCGGATAACCTCTCCATCTTGATTAAGTTTCCAATTAATTGATCCGTGTATTTTCCAAAGTCGACTCCATCTTGCATTTAGCAAACTCTCTTCTTCGACAGTTCTAATATCAAAAAAAGCTTTTCTACTCCCTATAAATCCATCAAAATACGGACACGAAGATTCTTCTAAAGCCTGTTCGATAAGAAGATCATAATTAGTAGTAAATAGATGTACAGCTTTGTCTCTTGGTATTGATCTCATCCATACAGCAAGGTTATGGTATGGCGAATCTTTTGTAGGTAACTCTTTAAAAACATATTCGGAAATCAGACTACAAATATCTGAATCTAAAGCTTCAAGATCCTCTAGCTCAAAGCTGCGTACTTTACCAGTACCAACTACCTGCTTTAACGCTCTTATCTGACTTAATATATCCTCAATGTTTGGGTTTTCAATTCCATCTTTTTTAATCTGAGAGATTAACTTATCGTATGCATTAGGATTTTCTTTCTCTCCACTTGAGAGTTGACTAGTAACTTTTTTTGTAAGACCAGCAACATCTGGAATTAGTGGATCTGATTTAAATTCTCCTGTCTCCTCATCTTCCTCAATATTTACTCTGATTGATAGTGGACATCCCGCACCAATAAATACTCCAAGCGCTTTTTTGTTTTGAGATAAAGCTTCTTGAATATAAGCTACTTGTCTAAATGCATCATGCTTCATGACACTAATAATTTTGTAAAAATTATTTTATCAAATTACTCTTGAAATACTCTTCAGTCTCTTTATCCGTACAAAAGATATAGCATCCCTTCATACCCCTTGTCATTAGCGTACGATACGTATTCTTGATAATACGATCGGCAACAGCGGCTGCTTTATCCGGATCTTTCTTTCGCATCTTCTTGAGGCCACGGATTGAGGAATCATAGGTATACCGCTCATCCAAATTAGTAATCACTTTACCGTCTCTAACCTTGAAGTCTGGACCAATTATTACTCCAACGTAATCTAACTCCAGTCCCTGGCAGGTATGTATGCAGCCGATCTGTTCCATAGATCCCTCCTGTACCAACCACTTCTGGCCATGATCCTTCAGGTTCCATTGTTTACTGAAGTCATGTTCCGGAATCACGATATCCATTGCTCGGTTATCCTTCTTGCTTTTCCACGGCCAACAATAACCTGCTACAACCCGGGATTTATCATTGATCTTATTCTTCTCTTTAATTTCCTCGAATAGTTTATTAGGAGAAGAGAATACCTGAAAATCATAATCAATATCAGACAGATCCGTATTAGCCGTATCTCTTATTTGTAGGGTGCGATCGACCCAAGCGAGGTATCCGTCCGAACCATTACATCGGAACTGGGAGGAAAGCTTTGTCTCAATAACTTCCGCATCAAATTCATCAGCCCACTTTCGGATCTCTTCTTTTCTACCAATATCGTTGATATGAATACGCTGATCTTCATCAATAAAGAAGACCGAAACGTTAGAGGCATTTATTATTTCTTTTATCTGGTTCTCCCCTTGATTGCTGTAAAGACCGGACTTTTCATTTAGGCGATGGGCTTCATCTACAACCAGTGCATCGAAATCATTGGGTTCAGCATCAATAAATTGTCCAGAGCTGCGAAACAGGTTTTCCACACTGGACCTTTTCATACTGCCGGTAAGATAGGAGGTGTAAACCTGGCGTGGGGCAGAGTTCTTCGTAACATAACTGGTGACATGCCCCTTACCTATTAACTTTACAAGCAGATTAACTGCAATAACAGATTTCCCCGTCCCTGGCCCTCCTTCTACGATGATTACTTTTTTTTGGTCTTTCTCTGCACTTTCAACGGCACTCATTACATATTCAAAGGCAACCTTCTGTTCATCAATCATTACAAACTCTTCATTGCCTTCAAGCATCGACTCCAAGCTATCCGCCAACATCTTGGAAGGACGAATCTCCCCGTTATCTATGCGGTAAAGAATATCAGAATGATCTCCATATTTGACATGCTTTTTGATGAAAGAACGAAGCTTTCGGTGATCACGCTGTTTAAAAACAGGAGCTTTATGAACGTACTCTTTGTAGAAATTATGATCTAAGACATTCTCTCCCGTAAAATTATGCAAATAGGCACAGGGCTTTAACTGTATATCATCCTCATAGACAGACTTGTTAAAATCCTGAAGCAACTTGGCATAAGACCATGCCTGGTAAGAAGGATGACTGGTATTATGCAACCCTCCCTGGAAATACGTTTTTACCACCCCGTCCATGTTCGTACGCTGAGCAGTTTCCCATTGCTTAAGCTCCACAATAACTGCATGATCTTCTTTATTCTCATCCTGTCCCGCGATGATGAAATCAATCCTCTTCGAAGTCTGCGGGATCTGTAACTCAATACTTATCCCCGAGTCATCCGGGATATCATCGTCATTCAATACCATATACATGTATTGCAATGAGTTTTTCCACGAGCGCTTTTCGGAATCGGATACACGCCTATTCAATCGTGACTCGTACATGTACGATATCGATTCCTGAACTCCGCCTGACTCTATATCATCTGTAAAAGACTCTTTATCCGCCTGGTAAACAATCATGTATTAAAGATCTGTATATTTCTTTGATGAACCTTTTGCTTTCTCAACAGGGTATTTTTCCCTGTTTTTTGCCAACTTCTTTTTTCCTGCTTCCAGTAAATTGATGTCATATTTTGAGGCCAACAATTGCAGATATAGGAATACATCCCCCAGCTCTTCTTCCAGCTTGTCCTTTTCGTCTGCATCCAGCTCAAAACTCTCTTCTCCCTGCATCCACTGGAAGATCTCGACAATTTCGCTGGCTTCTACCGACAGTGCCATTGCTACATTCTTGGGAGAATGGAACTGATCCCAATCGCGCTCTTTATTAAATTCTTCCAGCTTCTCTTTTAATTCTTGTAACTGATCCATTTAAACAAAACTAACTTCTTTTAAAAGAGAACCTGCTCTTCTGTTCATGCATATTCTCTTAATCTATATGTAACAATCAACCAACCGGCGTCGGAAGAAAACTCATTCTAAGAACTGGGAAGGGAAAGAGCAAGAACCAAAGGGGTTTAAGAGTTCTTATATGTTATCATGTACTCTCATTCAGATCACCAAGAAACATATAGCATATTATTGAACTGGATAAAGGGTTGTTTCTTATTTTTCAAACCATTAATTCCAGTCTGCCCCTGCTTCCCAATATTTGTCAAAATGTTCACTATTCGCCAACGCTTCGCTCACCGGCCACAAAAATACTTTTAGCCTATCTGCCACCTTTAGATGATCTTTGGGAACCTGATTATCTGAGATCTTACTCAGAAATGCATTCCACTGTTTTACTTTAGCTTCATCTTCGAAGAAATCGCCTGATAGAGCAGTCGGTATTCTGATAGGAATATCCGTTTCTCTTCGCTCAAATGTTTCCTTAATTGCTTTTTGAAGTTCGTTTCCTTCAAAAGAATGGTTTTCAGAAAGAAAATAAATATCATAGAAGTCTTTCATCCTACTATTGGCCAGATCAAAACTTACCATCGCCTGGTACTTCTCGGCAATAGCACTTTCTAATGTATAAGCCTGAATTTTCGGCTTATTGTTATCCAGCATTGTTGGATACTCAACCCACAACGGTTCTGGCGTTATTACATCACCAAATCCTATATCTATCTGAATAGTAATACGGGCATTACCTAAATTACCCCGGACTTTTATTCTTACTCCATCATAGGCCTCCTGCTCTCGGATTTCCTCCCCCTCCACGCTTTCCGGATCAAAAACTAATCCATCCTCTTCGACATTTATTTTACAGCATTCAACAATATTCTCTTCAAGATCTGGTATCGTACTATTGCCATATTTTAATACATCAATATCACGGGTAGGCCTAATATCGGAAATACCAGTAGCACGAAGCAGCAAAGCACCTTTTAGCACATAGTCATCTGCATTGGCCAATTTGCTCATCCGGAGGAGAAACTTCTCCATTGCATAGTACTGCAACAGTTCATTGAATGGACGGTTTGTTTCCCGGGCTTTATTGAGCAGTCGTTGATGAATGGAATCAATAGTCCCCTGACTGGGTTTATCCATGAGCTATTGCCTCCAGATATGGTTTTATAACAGTTTTAACACGACAAATTTCGGCATATTTCAGGATATCACTGTAGCTGGCTTTGTCTCGCTTAATGCCCTCTTCGAGTGCCTCCATTGCTATATCGAGTCCTATCTTATTCCGGAATTTGAAACAGTCGGCAATCGTCTTGGCTGGACTATAAACCTGGACCTCCACACCATCGATTTTATGACTCTCTATTCCTTTAGTCAGGCTCTCTCCTGAAAAGCGATACGTTTTAACTGGGGGATAGTCCAGCTTGGGATCCCTGTTGGTCCTGGGAATCGCAATATGGACGGCATGCGGAATTTCTGTGGTCATATCATGAAAGTCCAGCGCTGATATCAGACATACCCTTGCCTTGGGTACCTTTTTGGCAACGATGGCCAGATCGGGATTGGAAAGCATATCTGCATCTGCAAGTTTGTATACTCCCCGCTCCAGCTTGTTTACATAACCTTCTTCAAGCATCTTGTACAAGGTCCTGTTATGAATACCAAGATCTTCCGCTTCTGAAGTTCTCAGTATCCCCCCTTGCTTCTTAAATAGGCGTACTGCCTCATCAATTTTTCCCTTTGAAACATACATATGGATATCTTTGCATACATTTAACTATAAGTGTATGCGTTTTTATCCACATAATCAATTAAGCTATCGCTTTTAAAACCGGCAAGTCAAATTCAGTTGACTATTTAGATAATTCATCATTGAGCCAATACTTCTAGATATAGTTTACTAATATCTGACCTTCCAGTTATTTTTCCGGTTTATTTATTTGCATAACCTTATGCTAAGTATGCAGTTACATCAATATCACATGCATATACTTCCGGTTGGTTTGCCGGTTAACTTATCACTGCCCATGCTTTTATAAAAAGGTTGACCATTTATAAATATACCTAACTACATTCCTCAGCTTGGTATCACTTTCAAAATGATAAGCTAGTTCTGGTTCAGTACCCTCTTCATCAATTATAATTTTTTTTGTTTTACTCCATGCCTTCTCTACTCGATAAGGTTCAATTTTCTTGTAGGCCGACATCGAGGATAACCTTAATATCCTACGATGAAATAAGGTGACAATAAAAGATCTAAAGCGAGTAGCGAAGTACCACAAAGCCAAGCATAATATTCATCAAGCTATAAGCTAACTCTACACCAATAGATATAACTTGTATTGAAGTCCACCTGACAGGAACTGTCAATATACACGCTAATATTGGATCCGAGGTGCCATTCTGAATTCTTTTAACCATCCTTTTTTAGCTGAAACGAGATGGACAAAAATGTCCTTAGCGTTAATAGGAAATAGGGTATTCTTAATTTCCTGAACAAGTTTTTTGGGTTACTGATGAGTCATATCCTAAAATATGCTTCAAAATAGTCGGCAATCATAGTAATAACGCAGTTAAATAGGTTACTGTTCAATGATATATACCTTGTTTTCAAGGAGGGCAGGTACAATAAACTGATTGCCTCGATTATATATGCTAAAATCAGCTGGGCCAGCCATGAGCTCTTCCAAAGAAAGCAAAGTCACTTTTTCTGAATTTAGGTCCAGCTTATTAAGTACGCCTTTCTTTTTAAAGTCTTTCCAGTCGGAAAAAAACAACTCATTATTTTGATATTGTATTCCATCTAAGTAACCTTGATAACTTGAAACCTTTTCCATCTCAAGTTGACTTAAATCTATTTTCACAATGCTTCCGTTTGGCTTGTTATTTTGACCAAATCCAACACAAAAAAGTTTTGCTTTATCGTCGGATAACGCCAGTCCATTTGCACCTTTAATTTTTGGTATATTCAAATACTGATAAGAATTTTCTCTCAAATCCACTCTAGCTATTTTGCCTGTTTTAGTAGCACTCACAAACAGGGTTTGCTTATTTTTTACCACAATATCATTCAGATACTTGGCATCTTCTAAAGATAGTTCAAAAACCTGTTTGCGATTTGTTAAATCGAAACCCAATAACCGGTCTATGTCGGCCACATAAAGTGTGTTTTGGACTATTGCTAATCCTTTAGGAGCATGGAGCTGGGGCAAGTAATGAAGCTGTTCAATACTGAAGCTCGAAAGATCCACTTTACTGATAAATCCATCTTCATCCTTAGCAGTTGGCTGTAATTTTTGCCCAATATTACTAATATACAGATACCCGTTTTGTACTACTATACTTTCAGGATGGGAAAACCCATTTATGGTCTTAGTCAAAGACTGCGCTTGGAGATTAATAGATATGAATAAACCAATTAAAAAGATTGAGAATACTTTCATGGTCATAATCATTGATTAGCATTCAATTTATTACCTGTAATGCTAACCAGTTTGATCCCCAAAATCTGTTGTCTACGATTCAGATTTTGTGCTTCTTTGTTCAAGTTGAAACTGCTTGGGAGTTATTCCATATCTTCGCTTAAAAGCTTGAACAAAATGCGATAGATTTTTGAACCCAACCTCAAAACAAACCTGAGTAACATTGAGTCTCTTACTGCGGAGTAAAAATTTTGACTCCTGTAACTGTTTTTGCTTAACCCATCGACCTGGTGTTGTATTAAACTCTTTTTTAAACAAGCGTTTAAAAGTAGAAAGGCTATGACCCGATAGAAAAGCATATTCTTTGAGGGTGAGGTTTTCTTTATAATGCATATTCATGAATTCCCTTAAATCCTTGGCAGGTGATTTGCCCAAATTACTTAAGAAGGATTTAAATTCATCTCCGATCCCTTTTATTAGCAACAAAAAAAGTTCTTGAAGTTTAAGTTTTGCAAGGCCTTCCATGTCAGATAAATCCGAATCTTGTAAATAAGTTGATAATCCAGCTAAATAGCTCTTAAGCAAATTGTTAGTTTCAAATGTCCTCATAGGTGATTTTATATTTTCTGAGCCAGATTTTAAATCGATAAGACTACTTGTAAACTGATGAGCAAATTTATCCGAGAAAAAGAACAGCATACTCTTGTAAAATTCATCGTTCTCTAGCTTTTCTGAAAGCAGATAGTTACCCTTTTTAATCAAAAAGCCTTCCCCTTTGCGGATGATTTTATTTTTACTCTCCCCTAGGAGCTTTTTATACCCACTAGTAACAAAAACAACCAAGTTCTGTGTTAGCTGAACATTAACTTGCTCAACCTCTTCCTCTTGAGTATATGAGATTATCCTTAGTCCTTTAGAATCAATTATTTGTGGAAGGCCGTCCGATAAATTATCAGGAACTTTAATATGCGCCATTTTAAGCTCCTCCGTTTCAGTTATTAATTTCCACTTTTACTATTACTGTTATTCTTTTCTTCAACTCTTTACTTTAGAATTTTGAATAAATAGATAAAGGCCTGGAAATCAATCCAAACCTTTACTAGGGTTAGGGCTCTCTTGGTAAGGATTAGTACAAATCAAGTAACTAGCTTAAAACCTGTAATAATTAATGCTCATATCTTTTTAGGACATATAAATCAATTACCGGTTGATAGGAGAATCTATTTTTCCATGCCCAACATGAACATGAGAAGCGGTACTGATATAATCTTTATTTTTATTACCATCGTTATGGTATCCAATTACTTTTCCCTCTCCGGTATCTTTAAAAACGACTTAGTCATGAGCAAGCTAATCACCCATTTTTTTTCAAATCTGACCAAAGAAGTAGCAGAACTTTAACATTTATGTTACCGTATCTCATAAACAAATAGCTTTCTTAATATATAAAACCGCCCCAATCCTGAGGCGGTTTTATAAATAGGTTCTAATTTTCCTATTGATTTACCGGCGTTGCCTTAAACAACACACTTGCATCTTGTTCCGGCACATTTTCATTAGCATTCAGCTCTGAGTCTGGATAGAGGAATCGTTCCGGGAATTCCGGTTGTCCCGATACCGGCTGCAGATTAGTGACACCATAATCCACCCGCCGCGTGAAATTAAAGGCCTCAATTTGATGCATCAGAGACAAATACGTTTCATCTCGAATTTCCTGCATCAGTTCACCGAGGTCAGCAAAATCTGCTGCCGTGTAGTCATCGTAAGTTCCACCAAACACATTCTCATTATAGCCACGAGCATCGTTGAGGTGGTCAATTGCATCTACGGCAGCTTGATCAGCCAAGCTAGTTGCCGACCGTGCCGACGCTTCGGCCATTATAAGGTGGGTTTCCGACGCCCGGATCAACGGATAGGACGCAGATTTATAATACGCCCCGCCCTCGCTGATATTCAGGTCATCGCCAGCGCTGTTATAATAAAACGCCATCCGACCCGACTCGTCTGTTTTGGGGTCATTGGCCGTACGCTGTTCCATAAGGGGGAAAGCCAAGTTATCCCCGGCTGTGAAGTACCCAGACCGGTCAAAAACCTTAAATGAATACCAGTAGTTCATATTCCCCTGGTAGGTTTCCCCGTGGGGAATCATTAGGTCTTCGGACCCATCCATGGCGGTTACCCCATTTGATGCGGCCGCCAATGCCTGGGAGTAATTACCGGTGTGCATGTAGTAGCGCGCTTTCAGGGTATACGCTGCTTTTGTCCACAGCGCGTCATCTCCGTTATAAGAATAAGCATCCGCAACTTCAGAAGGTAATGGAGCGTTGAGATTAGAGATGGCATTATCAAGCAGTGACTGAAGACTACCATAGACATCGCCCTGAGCTTCATATTTGGGACTGTACTCGGGCTCACCAATTTGGGCAGCCTCACTATAAGGTACATCGCCCCACAAAGCTGCGACGGTTCCCATAACCAATGCTTCATTTATTTTTGAAATCGCAGTTAGAGAATTAGCTTTAGCAGTACTTTCACCTTCTAACTTACTCTGCGTAATTCGCTGGTTTGTTAATGCACGCGTATAAGCTAAAAACCAAGCACCACCACTATCTCCGGATGTATACCCATACGAATGGAATCCGGAAAATTGACGATCAGATCCTGTGGCCTGTCGCGTCCACATCGCAGCCACCTGGGCTGCCTCACCTTCCAAAAATTCTATAGCTGCTGTCTGGCCAGCTATAAATGTTTTTTCAGGCTTGGCATCCGTTGGATTATTTGGATCTTCGTTATATCCATCGGTAAACGAGGTGTTTACCGCCTCACAGCCAATAAATCCTGTGAGTAATACAAGTATTATTATACTTTTATATAGTCTCATAATAATATCACTTTAAATTGTTAGTAATTCACGCGCAGACTAAAAATCCACGAACGGGTATTCGGATTATTAAAATAATCCAAGCCCCGGCCATTACTTGGACCGGTCAGATTCGTTTCGGGATCAATGCCCGAATAATCGGTCCATAGTTTTAGGTTTCTTGCTTTGACGCCAAAGTCAAGCGAAGACAGACCAGTCAATTCCCGAAATCCTTCCGAGCTAAGGGAGTACGAAACAGAAACCTCGCGGAGACGAATAAAACTGCCATCTTCGATAAATTGTTCGCCCGGCCCCGTAAATCCTGATCCTCGACCTTGCCAAAACCAGGTTTCATCTACAATAACAGGCCCATCTCCGAAATCTTTAATATATCCACGAAATGTATACGTGCCATCACTATTCTGTTGATAAGCACCAGACTGCGGAGAAGCTCCGGTCCAATTATTATAATATTGATTCATTTTGGCTACAGTCCTTCCCTCAAAATTCAGTAAGCTCTGGGCTTTCTGAGCTGAAATGGTGGTCCACCAATCTTGGCTGCCATGCCGACCAAAGTAGGAGAGGGCCCCTCGTGTACCATTCCACACATCACCACCCTGCTTGATATCCAGCAATGCGCTCACTTTCAGACCTTTCCACTGGATGGTATTGCTGATGCCAGCCGTCCAGTCAGGATTGGGATCACCAATAACTTTTGAATCTCCCTCGACAGGAAAACCATTCGCATCAAGCACGCGGTTGCCATTCTCATCGCGCTCCCAGGCACTGCCGTAGAGAACGCCCACAGGTTTGCCCTCAACAGCTCGTGAGGAGGTCGAGGAAAAACCATTTAGAAATACATTGTCGACACCTGACAAAGCGGTTACTTCGTTTTCATTTTTATTGAAGTTAACCGATGTGGTGATAATTAAGTCTTTCAACTGCAGCCATTCAGCGTCAAGGGTCAATTCAACACCTTTATTCTCAATCTTGGCGCCATTGGCCAGTCGTTCAGAGAAGCCTGAAGATGGAGCCACATCTAACCCTAGAATAGCTTGGTCGGTATTGGTCTGGTAGTAGGTACCGGAAAGCGAAATGCGACCATCAAAAAATCGCAGGTCAAGTCCTAGCTCCGCTTCCGTAGTTATTTCGGGTTCCAATATCGGATTACCCTCTTGGGCAGCTCGAGAAGCACCTCCACCATAGTAGAGAGCATCCATGGCCGGTCCCCAGCCACTTCCGAAACTAGGCGCGAAATAATTAGTCTTAGTATTGTATGGACCAGGCTGTACCCCGGCTTTACCATAAGAGGCTCGGATTTTACCGAAGCTTAACAAGTTTTGATTGTCAAAGGCCTCAAGGTTTGTAAATCTCCAAGCCACGTTAGCAGACGGATAAAAATAATTTTCATCCGTTTGACTACCATAGGTCGATGCACTTTCGGAGCGTCCGGAAATTTTAATATCCAGCTGATTATAAGCTGTAACATTAAACTCCGAATATAGTGCTGACGTTCGAATAGTTGAAGTGTTCTGAAAAGGAAACCGATCCTGCGCATTTGCCACGTCTTTTGGGGCATCCTCTAGAACAAAGTTAGTTGAGGTCGCTCCCACATTATCAAATTTACGCTGGTTAAGGTTGTACCCGATCAAAAGCGAGCCCGATAGATCCTTATTTAGGGTGTGAGAAGCGCGAACAATCAAGTCATTGTTGATCTGTTCCTCAGTTATATTTTGCTCGGTAAGCTGACCTGTAGGTACCGTGGCGTTTTGAGTTGGAAATAGTTCATACCGTCGATCAGTATATCGATCATAACCAAATCGTTCCGTGATGCTCAGCCATGAGGTCGGATTATATTGAAGCTCAGTACTACCAATAAATCGATTAACTTCCGACTCATTCAGGTTCTCATTAATAATCCAGTACGGATTATCATATCGAGCACCTCCTGGCCGATTTCCTGTACTGTTTCGATAGGATCGGTGCCGCCCTTCAAAAACATTACCTTGCGGTGATACATAATCTACTAAATACGGTCTATTGTTAAAATCTGGCGGTGTACGATACATACCCAACAACAATCCAGATATATTAGAACCCATTTGAATACGATTGGATTTTGAACTTACGTAGTTAGTATGGACCGAGGCCGTCAATTCTTGAGCGAAAGAATGATCAATGTTTGCACGGAATGACGTTCTATCATAATCGTGGTTGCTTTTGACAATACCCAGCTCCCGCAAGTTAGAAGCATTCAAATAAAACGTGCTAGACTCGTTACCACCACTAATGCTAACTGAGTTGTCCCAACTGGTCGCATTTCGAAAGACCTCATCAGAATGATCCCACGTTTGCTTGGATCGTTTTTCGGTTATGGGAGCATAATCGTAATTACTCCGGCTTCTAACATCTTTTCCACCTGGCCGCAATGAGATCTTATCCCCCCAACTGGTACCAACGTAGGAGAATAATCCTGAACCACCGCCCCAGGAACCGTAAATACCTTGACCAAATTCGTTTTGGAGATCAACAGTTTTATTCAACTCGTTGATTTTCATTTCCGAATCAAAGGAGATGTTCACCTTATTTTGATCACTGCTACCGGTCTTTGTTTCTATAACAACAACACCATTAGCTGCTCGAGAACCCCAGATAGCAGCGGCAGAAGGTCCTTTTAGGACTTCTACTGACGCGATATCATCAGGATTCAAATCGTTCATGCGCGACTGCTGGGTTACACCAGCTACTCCGGATCCCACGTTGGAATTGTAAACCGGCACACCATCAATTACAAACAGGGGCTGATTGTCTGTATTAAGTGATTTGGCACCGCGAATAAGGATGCGAGCTCCAGCACCAGGATCTCCAGAACTCTGCGTAATATCTACGCCGGCTGCTTTGGCGGAAAGTCCTTGCAAAACCGAATTTTCACCGGATTCAGCAACTTCTTCTCCTGAGATATTCGCTGAGGATACGCCCATCTTATCTCGGTCTTCCTCGAATCCAAGGGCGCTCACCACAACTTCTTCCATCCCTAATACATCAGAAGTAAGTTGGATATTTCGCGTAACTGTTTCCCCACTTCCTACAGTGATTTCAACTTCATATCGCTTATATCCTACAAAAGTAGCCCTAAGCGTATATGTACCACTTGGGATATCAGATATAACATATTCACCGTTGGCATCTGTTGAAGCACCAATTTGATTTTCTACTAAGAATATATTTACTCCCGGAAGTGTTTCTCCAGAATTAGCATCAGTAACCGTACCGGTTACTGTACCATTTTGGGCCACAGACGCAGCCACAAAACAGAAAGTAAACACTACCATAGCAAGTAACTTTTTAGTCATAATACACCTTCATTTGATTAGAAGTATTGTGAAATAGGCTCTAACCTATATAGACAAAGCTCTCTTGAGAAGCAGAATGTGATAAGGTGTTGCATAAATATATGAGTCGTGATATTTTGGGAAATGCTTATCTGAAAGTACTTGATAATAAAATAGCCCAGCTAGTATCCTATTTTAGGGTGTGAATTATTCACTATGCTTAGAAAGTTGGATACCTTAAGCTGGGCTAACACAGTAATTGTGTAATTCTATGATATTGAATATTAAGTCGGCAAGTAACTAGAATGTGACGAGAAGTGAATATTTGTTATAGGTAGCTTGACCAAAAACTTAATATCTGAGAAACCTCTCTTGAAATAGAAAAAATGATTGGGCATTAGCAATTGCCACAGTAGAGATTTGATGTTACAGTACCTTTTAGCTTACAGTACTATAACCCCCAATTGCGCTTCTTGAACCTTTTATTTTTTGTTTCTCAAATAGAAATTCAACTAGTACCCCATTCTGATTTTTAATACTTAGCTCACCTTCTAATTGCTTAATAAGCTGACGAATTATGTCAAATCCTAAGGATTTTTTTTCAAGCTGCTTTGCTGATATTCCAGCCCCATTATCCTTAATAGATATAGATACCTTTCCTTCAATTTCCTTTACAGATATATCAACATTACCTTTAAACTTACTTTTAAAAGCATGGACAAATGAATTACTTAAAACTTCATTAATTATAAGTGCACATGGAATAGCTTGGTTGATATCCAGCTCAAAACTATCACAATCAACATTCATTTCAATTTTATGTGTAAAATCATAAGACTTCTTAATTACTTTAGTAAAGTCATTTACGTAGTGTTCCATTTGAACACTTATTAAAGAGTTTGACGCGTATAGTTTTTCATGTATTTGAGCTATTGTCAGTATTTGGTTTTCACACTCAATTAATGTCTTTAATATATGATCATCATCGATATTAAATTTTTTTAGCTGTAGTAGGCTCATAACTACCGCTAAATTATTTTTTACTCTGTGATGCACTTCCTTAAGTAGTACTTTTTTTTCTACTAAGGAAGTCTCCAATTTATTCATGTATTCAACTCTTTCAGAAATATCACAGTATAGTATGTAATAAATAGTTTCATGGTTTGTAACGACAACAGGTATACCTGCTACTAACACTTCAACTTCAGTTCCGTCTTTACAAATCCGAATAGATTCTTCTTCAAATGTCCCTTCTTTATCTACCTCTTTTAGTTTGATTAGATCTTTATTCCCCTCTTCTCGATGACAGGTAGAAATTAAATCATCAATATTTTTACCAATAACCTCTTCTTTTTTGTATTTAAAGATCTTCTCAAATTTATTATTTGAATCTAGCAAGTTTCCATTAGAATCAACTGTAACAATTCCAACGGGTGCATTTTCAAAAAGTTTAGATTGGAGCTTATTCTTGTATTTTAGCCTTTGCTCAAATTCAATACGTTCAGAAATATCAATCCCTGTACCCATAATATAGTATTCCCCATTTTGCTTGAAACGGGTACTAGTTATTTGATACCATCCATGTGATCCGTTTTTTCTTTTAAGTTTATCTACGAATTTAACACCACCGGACTTAAATACAGACTGAATTCTCTTCTTAATTCGTTCATGGTCCTCTTCAAAATGAAAATCAAGAGGATGCATAATCTCAATTTCTTCCCTGGTGTAACCAAGTTCCTCAACAAAATTATCATTTACCCTAATAAAATTTCTTTCTTTATTAAGTATATAAAAAAAACCCGGTATTACATCTAGAATCTTTCTATTCGGAATATTCTTCATTCAACATTGGCTTTTTTTAGACCTTAAACTTATTTAATGCCTGTTTGTAGTTGCGACTCATTTTAATTTTTTTCCCATTTAATAAAAAAATATGGGCATCTCCTGTGAACCAAGGTTCAATTGCTTTAACTTTGTTAATATTAACAATCGAAGAGCGATGAACTCTGATAAAATTCTGTGGATCAAGCTTTTTCAGTAGTTTCTTTAAAGAAGATCTGATTATGTATTCGGTATTTTCCAAATGAAGAATAGCGTAATTGCCAGAAGATTCTATCCAAAATATTTTTGATACTCCCACAAGGATTTGTCGATCTGAATCTTTAGCCAAAATTTTTGTTAAAAAGGTTTGATTATTCTCCATTTTAAGTAGCAAAGATCATTTTAAAATTCTTTTGGTCGAGATAATCTAAAACACTTCAAATAACACGAAATAACTTGATTTGAAGCCAAATAAAGTTATTTAATAAAAAACTTACTATACTCTTGTTACTTACTGACACATATAGTTGTAAGACGAATTTTTGTGTGTTATTTCTCAGAAACAATCTAAGATGCTCCGTTTTTATATTTCTAGGTTATCTGTATAGTACAAACAATATTAATCCAGTATCAATATAGATACTAGTTATTAATTACTCGGTTCTGGATAGGACTACAGCAGTCATGTCATCAAACAGGTTTGACTGCTGACTATGTTTGGTGCTGTCATTGAAAATATTGTCAATTAATTCTGAAGATGAATTCCTAACAGCTTTTAATAGCAATCGTTGTAACCGTTTTTCACCATACTCCTCATTTCTTTTATCACGACTGTCGATTAATCCATCAGAATAAATGACTAGCTTATCTCCTGGTATAAATTTAATTGTTTCACTTTCAAATTTTTGATTCTCCATAACCCCCAACGGAACCCCTCCTTTCATAAGTCGATCAAAACTTTTATCTGTGTGGATTAAAAATGGATATTCATGACCTGCATTTGAGTATGTGAAGGAATGGGATCGAAGGTTAAGGATCCCTACAAATAGGGTAGCAAACTTATCGTTACTAGTATTTTGAAAGAGTTTATTGTTAACATTTTCTAGCAGTACTTCTATTTCGGAGTGACAAGGCAGTTCACCACGAATAAGAGCCTGTAAGTTAGACATCAACAAAGATGCGGGCAGTCCTTTTCCACTTACATCTCCCAAACAAATCACCCATCTATGGTCATCCAGTTTGATAAAATCATAATAATCTCCACCAACAGTCTTAGCCGTTATGTTTTTACCTAATAAGTTGTATTGTTTTAGTAAGGGAGCTTCGTCGGGTAGTAGTTGCCCCTGAATTTTATTTGCTACCTCAACTTCTTTTTCAATTTCATTTAGCCTCTGCTCCTTTTCATTGAGACGAGCATTTTCTAACACCTGAGCCGATTGGGATCCAATGATCGAAAGCAGCTGTTCATCTTGTTTTGTAAAGCTTCCAGAATTTTTCTTGTTATAAATACTTAAGACACCAATCAGTTGAGAACGCACCATTAATGGAACTGATAAAATAGATTTGAGACCTCTTTTATTTTTTTTGTCAATATACTTTGTATTTACCTGTGGATCATTTACCCGTAAGGGTTTTTGGTTTGACTCGATCCATCCCAAAATATTCTCTTGTGGACCGATAGTCGAAAGCTCTTTTGAACTGCAGGTACTCTTTACCAACATTTCAGTATTTCCTTCATCCTTTTCTCGAATAAGCACAATATTCCCTTGCTCGGCACCAATAAAACAGATAGCTCTATCTATAATGGAATCCATAATTTTATTGGTATCAATAGTACCGCTGATTGAAAGTGACAGATCGTTTAACATGGTAAGCTCATCAAGAGCCCTTCGGAGACTATCACTTTCATCAGACAACTCCTTTGACTTATTCACTAAATCTGCTACAGGTGAAATATCCATGCGAATTATTTTTTATTACCGTTCATATTAAAGACGAATGAAATATTAAGAAGACGACATAGCCTTTCTATTATTTCTCACGAGTCATTTCGTCTTTTCCAATTAGTGATTCGTCTTTAAAGTAGAAATCAATCCTAAAAACAGACTAGTTACAATGAATACACAAGCTCCTGTAGCAATTATTGGTGCTGGCCCAGTTGGGCTGGCGGCAGCAGCTCACCTGATCGAACGAGGAAAGCAACCTATTATATTTGAGGCAGGCAATGAAATTGGATACTCCATTAAACAATGGCAACATGTTCAACTTTTTTCTCCATGGGAATTTAATGTCGATAAAGCATCAAAAAGACTACTCCAAAAAGAAGGATGGGAGATGCCCCCCGAAGATCAACTGCCAACGGGGAAAGAACTTCGCGAAGAGTATTTGCTACCCTTGGCTTCATTACCCACCATGCAATCCCAAATTAAACTAAATGCAGAAGTAACAGCCGTAAGCAAAAAAAACTGGGATAAAGTAAAAGATTACGACCGAGAAAAATATCCATATGTACTCAAGGTGAAACTAGCTAAGGATCAAGAATATATAATTGAAGCGAAGTCTGTAATTGATGCATCCGGAACTTGGTTTAATCCTAACCCTATAGGGTCCAGTGGTATTCCAGCACCTGGTGAAAAACATAACCAAGGATATATTGCATATGGTATCCCAGATGTTAAGGAGCGACTAAAGAAGGAGTATCAAAATAAGTCGGTCACTGTAGTAGGAAGTGGGCACTCTGCCATGCAGGTCGTACTGGATCTTCTGAAATTGCAAGAATCTCATCCTGAGACAAAAATACATTGGATTATGCGATCAACAAACTTAGATAAGGTTTTTGGGGGCGGTGAAGACGACCAACTTGAAGCTCGTGGAGAGCTAGGTATCCGAGCTCGAAAAGCGATAGAGAACGATCAGATCAAATTGCATACTCCTTTTCTCCTTCAACGGATTGAGGAGATAGAAGATCATCCACATAATCTTAGGATAACAGGAGATCAAAATGGCAGTCAAAAATACTTTACCACTGATCGCATTGTCGGGACCACTGGCTTTCGGCCAGATCTTAATATGATCCGTGAGGTACGAACCAATATCGATCCCGGCATTGAATCAGTGGGAGATCTTGCTCCTCTAATTGATCCTAATATCCATAGTTGTGGTACTGTTCATCCTCACGGGATAAATGAGCTCAAACATCCAGATGAAAACTTTTTTATAACTGGTATCAAAAGTTATGGACGGGCGCCTAACTTTTTGCTGGCAACTGGTTACGAACAAGTACGGTCTATTGCAGCTTATTTGACAGGTGACTACGAAGCAGCCAATTCCATTGAGTTAAATCTGCCGGATACCGGTGTCTGTTCAACTGATTTTATCCTGGATACCGAAAAAAACGGCAACTCTGAGAATAGCACAAATACTGGATGTTGTGGAACCAATAAACAAGAAACTCAACAAGAAAACGACTGCTCTTGTTAAGAAGATGATAAGTAAAATTAAATCACTACTTAAGACAACAAATAAAAAACAAATTCGGCTCGTAATATACCTGTCAATTACCCAGCTAATTGGCTGGGGAACCTTATATTATGCTTTCTCTCTTTTTGTGGATCCATTACATACTACCTACGGATGGACTAAATCTGAGATCAATACTGCATTGACGTTAGGATTTATTACTTGGGCTGCTTCAGCTCCATTTATAGGTACTGCTCTTGACAGTTTTGGAGGCAGGAAAGTAATGAGCTTTGGGTCTTTACTTGGTGCAATTTCATTACTAGTATGGGCTCAAAGCTCCTCCCTTTTTATGCTTTATGGAGCTTGGATACTGATGGGGGTGGCTATGGCGTCAGCTCTCTATAAGCCTGCTTTTTATGTTTTGACAATGAGGTTTCCAGAGTCGTACAAAAAAGTAATCACTTGGTTGACACTTGCTGGTGGTTTTGCCAGCACCATTTTTATACCAGCAATAGAATTTGCTATCAATACTATTGGTTGGCACTATTCTCTGATAAGCATGGCAGCCTGTAACTTATTTATAGCAGTACCCATTCATTTTTTAAAATTGCCTAGTAAAGACTCTTATAAAAAGCAAAGGACACCAAACAAAAAATTGCTTGATTTTCAGTTGTTCAAAGAGGACGATTTCAAAGTCCAAACATTTTGGGGCCTCAATCTTTGGTTTGTTATTCTGAATAGCATAACTACAGGAATCACCTTTTTACTTATACCCTTGCTGTCTGAAGTTGGAACTGACCAAAGTATCATCATTTTCAGCTTTTCAATGATTGGACCAATGCAAGTTGTAGGCAGATTCATAATGATGTGGTTTGATAAAAATCTACATGCTCTTAAAGTGGGAACGATCGTTACTTTGCTTGCACCTTTAGGTATTGCGTTTGCTGCCATTTTCCCCAAAAGTCTCATTGCTTTACTTTTATTCGCAATATTTTTCGGAACCTCTAAGGGTATTATGACAATTATTAAAGGAACAATCGTGGCGGAACAAATGGACTTTTCAGTCTATGCTCGCACAAATGGATGGCTTGCTCTATTTTCTAAAATAGCAAAGGCCGTAACTCCTACAGCAATGGCTGGATTATGGGCATTGACCGGTGACCCAATTTTAACACTTGGTGTAATTGGATTACTTGGAATTATTGCACCGCTGGGAATTTGGCTTGTAAAAAAAGATAATAACTAATAATGAACATACTACTTAGCTGATTCACAACCAATGATCTCTCCATGCTGATTGTATTTTAGCTGGCAGCAACGCTTTCGAAACTCAGCTAAAATAACACTACGTGCCTTCTGCACCCTCGATTTGAAGGTACTGTAAGGCAAGTCGAGGTAATTAGCTGCCTCTTTTTGAGTAAGGGATTTTGTAAAAACATCAAGCAAAATATCTTGTTGCTCTTGACTGTATTCTTCAATTAGCTCATACAAACAGTCCGAAATTAATTCTATATCAGAAACCTGCTCGTGGAAATCAGTAGAATCGATAATTTCTGAATCAATAAGCGAATCTTCTTTTTTCTTTCGAGTATAATCAATAAGCGTATTTTGAGCTATTCTGAAGACCCAAGCCTCATGATTGTCTACATTTTTTAACTTTTCTTTATTACTTAAAACTTTATTGAATGTGTCCTGTGTCAGGTCTTTGGCCACTTCCCTTTTTCCCACCTGATCCAACAGGTAGTAACGAACTTCTTCAGAGTACTTTTTGTATAGTTCCTCAGTCATTACCGTGTGGTTTATTAGAATGAAATATTTATTATATCGTAAATTTACGATGAAGCAAAATATTGTTTTAGCACATTTTACTTATCAATTGGCTTTTTATGCATTACCGTAACATTTAAAAGACAAATAATTGAAAACTCATTACTACTTTGTAATAAAACATGTACTTGATGACGATCTATTCCCTTATAAAAAAGTTTTGCCGGTTTGTTATCAGCAAATACAATTCTTTGATATTTGCCTCTGCTGCATAAATTTTAAGCTTTTAAAATAGTCTTTTCACGAACACTCTCTGATGATATTCTATTGATACAACTAACAAATTCAAAAGGCTATGGGTAAAGAGTGACTCTATCCCAATAGGTCCTACTATTTACTCGTTATTCTCTATTATTAAATAATGCTTAATATTCTAAACAAAAGTATCTTGATTGGGCAGTTCATATTTTCAATATAAGTTCAGGATTATAATAATCAACTTTTGCTTTTTTAATTGATAACGATTTGAAGTCAAATAAAACGCTTAATAATCTATTTAAAATGTAGTCTTATAGTTTGGAAGGTTTTGAATATCAGGTCGCATTATCTCTAACAATGACTTTCCTGCTCTATTTACCAAAAGAAGCAACCCACCAATAAGGGATATATTTAAAAGTATTGCCGATGGAGGACTAGCTAAAAAAAGTAAGACAAGAACTCTATCCCCAATAAGAATTGATAATGCATAATTATATTTATGCTTGACCAACAATAAGAATCCTGCTGCTATTTCAGTTAATGCAACAACAGCAAATGAATCTGGAATAATGGGTCCTAAAGTTTGGTTTAAAGATATATTAATGCTGGCTGGGGAAATACATTCCATAATTCCTAAACAAATGCATGTAAATGCAATACAAAACCTACCTACTGTAGTTTTCTTCTCATTCATGATCTTCATCTATATTCGTCTTTATTTAAAAGACGAATGAGATTAAAAAAAGACGAAACGACTTAAATACTTAATCAATCAGCTATTTAATAGGCTATTTCCTATTCAGTTCAGAAGAACAATCCAGTAGTTCTTAGTTAGCTTTAGCATTATTACAAATTAGATAATCAAAGGTAATTACCACAGGGACAACATAGGGACAAACAGAATTCTTCAATGCTATGGGATTAAAATAGATATTCAACTTAGATCTGGAGGCTACAGATAAGGTGACAGAAAAAGACCTAAAGCGAGTGGCCAAGTGTTACAGGACCTAGCAAAGCATTCCCGGGAGTCTATTTATGGGGGAACAAACCAAGACGCCTTTGCCCAAGCCGATGATATTGAGACCAAAGCTGAAAATACGTTTAACTTTGAAGCCTCCGGTGAAGGGACACGCAAAGCCAATGAAAAATCTTCCGAATTGGTGGCCAGCCCCCGGGTGAGTCCTAATTCTAAGGAAACAGAAGGCCAAGAAATGAATGTTGCTAATTTTTAATCAAGGTACCCAAAAAATATGGCTGAAATTACAAGTAGTAAACTGGCAAGCAACAAGGATTCAATGTTTGGCATAGATCCTGAGAATATTATTCGATAATTGTTGCCCCCTCTTTATTAGCTTATTAACAAATTCATCAGCCACTGCAGTAAAATTAGCTCCTACTTCATCATCGGTATAATTTTTTATGAAAACCTCAGATGAATGGGGTTACTTCTTATCTTTCTTAGTAAACCAACAGACCTATTTGAACTTTATTCTACATGGATTTTCAATGGGTGTAATTCTTTGCCTTTCAGAATTAGAAATCTCCTACTCGGTTGTTTTCCTCTGTTTCATAGTATCGGTTTTTAATTCGACGTAATTACTATAGACGAAATAAAAAGACAAATAGATTTTCAGATAGTAGTTGCAGATAAAGATTTTTTAAAATCTCGTCTTTTCATTTTCTCGTTCGTTTTTAAAGTGTCAACCGAAACAGACTATACCGATATGAAAGCGACAATAAATACTGCTGCACGATTTTTGATAGGAGGGTTTCAAACCGGTTATGGAATATGGCTACTGAAATATTTTTATCGAACTGATGTTCTCTCTGCACCTTTGGAAACGAATCTCCTATTAGGAATCGGGGGACTAGCCTTCTTAGCGGGACTATTCCTTTTTCTTGGCTATAAGGTGAATACAGCAGCAATTCTACTAATTGGTATAACAATAGGCACTATGCCGTTATTCTCACATACCTTTCTAGATTTCTTTGAAAGTCTCGCCCATATAGCCGGGCTCCTGCTTTTAGTACAAAATGATTCAGGAGAAACCTTTTTGGAATATGCCCAGACAGATATAGAAAATGTCCCCTACTACAAAATGTAATCTAAACTATAAAACCTAGTCAATTATGTTACCCAATAAACTAGATATTACTAAAGCCCAGAAAAAAGACTTGGAAAATGTTAAGCAACTACTTAGAAAATGCCAGCTACCGAGTAGTGATCTTACTAAACATCATATGGATCATTTCTTTTTGCTTAAGTCTGGAAATAAGATTCATGGAAGTGTAGGCCTAGAGATTTTCGAACCTTACGGGCTACTTCGATCATTGGCTATAAAGAAAGAAATGCGAGAGCAGGGTTATGGAAAACTATTGGTAAACCAAATAGAAAACTATGGCCACGAACAAGATATAAAACGAATTTACTTGCTTACCACTACTGCCCAAAACTTTTTCAAAAAGAATGATTATAGGAATATAAACCGGAATCGCATCCCTCAAAATGTAAAAAAGAGCAAAGAGTTTTCTTCTCTTTGCCCAGAATCAGCTGCTTCAATGGTCAAATACTTTAATAAATAATAAACAACAAAACACTTCTACTGTTATGTGCATTGATATAAAAATTCTAAAATCATCTTGCTGTAAAACAACTGACTCTATTATCACAGATCAACTAGAGGCTGCCTCGACTAACACAGGTACCAATTTTGATCTCGAAATCCTTTCTGACTTACAGGAAACCATGAAATATGGAGCAATAAATTTTCCCTCTCTTGTGGTAAATGGAGAGGTGTATGACTATGCAGATTTCAACACCGTACAGGATTTAGAACTCATCCTTAAAAAACATTCTAACATATAAGCTTACAGGTTATGGAAACGTTTTTTGATCAGTTTATCTCACTGGCGGACTATTTAGTTTATGATGCGATAAATATATCCCGGGAGCTATGGTATGCTGAAGCGCTACACTTCTTCATTGCCAATTTTTCTAAAATTTTTGTACTCCTGGTCATTGCCATCTACATAATGAATCTCATCACTGATTACTTATCATATGAACGAATTGGTGCCTATTTAGAAAAGAATAAACAATTAGGCACAGGAAATATTCTCGCATCCTCCCTGGGTGTTGTAAGCCCCTTCTGCTCCTGTTCTTCGGTCCCCTTATTTGTGAGCATGATGCAGGGCAGAGTCCCCTTGGGCATCTCGTTATCATTTTTGATTACTTCTCCCTTAGTAAACGAAGTGGCCATTGCAGTATTTTGGGCAACTTATGGTTGGAAAGTTACATTTATATATGTGGCTTCGGGAATTATTCTCGGCGTAATTGGAGGAATAACCCTAGAAAAACTGGGATATGAAAAACATGTAGCCGATTGGATTAAGGACCTAAACTATAAGGAAACAACAGTTCAACAAGAATCCAGGACCTTTCGAGAGCGCCTTACAGATATTCACCAGGAGGCCTCAACTACCATTATTAAATTAGTACCATATATTTTCGTTGGCATGGTTGCCGGTTCTTTAATTCATGGATATGTTCCCCGGTCATTTTTCCAGCACTACATGCCCGAAAACAGCCTATTTGCTGTCCCCTTGTCAGTCATTATGGCTATCCCACTCTATCTTGATGCAGTGAGTGTTCTGCCCGTTATTGAATCCTTAATTGGTAAAGGAGTACCTATGGGAACAGCAATTGCCTTTATGATGGGAGCTATTGGGTTATCCCTGCCAGAAGCACTACTGTTAAAGAAAGTGATGAAAAAGAAACTACTCATTGCATTCTTTACAACAATCGGCATAGGCATGGTTATATCCGGATACTTCTTTAACATGATATTTTAACACTCATAATAATGAATGTATAGCACCAATTTGATTTAATCGCAAAATTACGATAATATAAATATTCATTTTAATACAACCCTAAGAAGATGACTGAGCAACTATGGATGCAATATTCCGATCCGATATGCAACTACTTTAAAAAAAGAACGGGTGATCGAGCACTTTCCTGTGACCTAATGCAAGACACCTTTACTAAGATTGTGGATCACAGGAAGCAGCTGGATGATATTGATAACCCCAAAGGGTGGATCTATCGCATAGCGCGAAACCTGCTTATTGATTACAGGCGAAAGATGAAAGAAACTTCAATATCTGATGACAATTTAGCTGCCTTAACTATGGATGTGGAAAATACGGATTCTAATGTCAATGATATTGCAGAATGCTTGCATCAACTTATTAACGAGTATGAAGGTAGTGACCAAAAGATCTTATCTCATGTATTTAAAAAATCAATAACTCAAAAAGAAATGGCTCAATACCTAGAAATACCATACAGCACATTTAAATCACGAGTTCAAAAAGCCAGAAAAGAAATCATTGATGAATTCAACAAGCGTTGCTGTAAATTAAGGTATGATAATAACGATCGTATTATTGGTTGTGCTCCAACCAACTAATAAATAGAGGTTTTATCGCATGATTCATATCAAGTTGCTGCTAGCGATTGCCCAATTCAGATTTTATACGGCTTATGAGGAGCCCGTTTACGATGTGTATTTTTGATGATGCAATCAGCCATAGCTGACGCTTTATAACAAAAAACTGACTGTGGACTTAAGTAACATATTTTACCATTACATTGCATTTTAAAAAATCTTGAAATTGAATTTCAAAACCGATTTTTGCACCTTCCCATAAATACACATAGACACTCATAAAACTTGAAATATATTCTACTTGTCATTGTAAGTATCGCCATCGACACCAACCCTCACTGAAATTTTGTATCATAGGGTTCTACCATCCAATCGAAATACGACCAACAATAACAGGGAGGGATGTATGTGCGGACGATATACGCTTATTGAAAGCGATGCAGAAATTGAAACGTGGTTTGATGCGACCATGGAAGAGGGAGAGCAGTACGGGCCAAACTATAACGTAGCCCCGACTCATAGCATGCCGGTGGTGGGGCAGAACCGAGAGGGCCAACGTACCATCCAGCATTTCCGCTGGGGACTGTTGCCGTTCTGGGCAAAGGAAAAGAAAATGAGCTACAGCATGATCAACGCCCGGGCGGAATCAGTCGACACCAAGAAATCTTACAAGCGTTCATTCGAAAAATACCGGTGCCTGATTCCAGCCAGCGGATTCTACGAATGGAAGGGCGAAAAAGGCAACAAAACGCCCTACTATATTCACCCGACCCATGAACCGATGTTTGCATTTGCGGGCATCTACAACGTGTGGGAATCTCCCGAAGGAGAGAACATACCGACCTATAGTATTATCACAACCGACGCAAATAAAAAAATGAAGGCTCTGCACGAACGTATGCCGGCTATGCTCCTAAAGGAGGAGTGGACGGAATGGCTGAATCCTAATAACCATAACACCAAGGCCCTGAAAGACTTGCTTACTCCTTTTCCCGATGATGGAATCGATTATTACCAAGTAAGTAAAGCTGTAAATAGCGTAAAGAATAATTCTGAAGAGCTAATAGAGCCGGCAAGTCGATAGTAATAGAAACTTGGAAAGAAAATATAGCTAACACCTTTTTTTATTTTTTGGCTGGATCGGAATTGAACCGATTTGCGGAGTTACCATAATCATGGTTCCATTTGCAGTATACCATTTTAGAGATATAGGCGATCGAGAAATTACAAGTTAACATGAAGTTATAAATAACATTACCATTATACTTATAATGATCACTGTCTTTTGGTTGTGCTTTTAGACTATTTGGTAACTATTAGAAACAGTAAATCCTTCAAAAAGGAAAACCTCAGGCAAACAGTGCTCACTCAGCATGCTTATTTCCTTCTTTTATACTTCATGTTTCAAAGCTGTCAATAGTATTGAGCTCCCCCCCAATCAAAAGTAGAGAATCGGGCGCTATGTACACTTTCTCAATATATTCACTAATTTTGAATGCTAATCTCGAGCGTAGCCTCAGCTGATTTGTTATTATAATTGGTACCTCCATAGGTAAGTTTTATAAAACCTCCCGAAAAGGTCATACCATTATCACAATAATTTTTGTTCTCAAAATTGTAGGTCTCAACATATTTAGACCATGCCTCACCATCATCATCTAATCCTAAATCACTTTCTCTTTCAATACCCATAGTTGGCCCATGTCGGGTTACTACAGTATCTGACTCACAACTAAAACTAGTGATAGGGCTGACAGTTTTTATCTTTTTTACTCCGCCCGAATCCTTAATAAATGCAAGTACTGAAAAAGGCTTGCCATAATCTACGGTTGCACTGGCATCCCCTGTTTTGTGAATTGGATTTGAATTTGAATGAAAGGCAATAGTCCACTCTATATTAGGACTTGACTTGTCATTATAATCAGGTTGTGTTTTACAGGAACTGCAACCGGATAACATAATGGCTACCAATCCCACATAAATGTATCCTTTTATTTGTTTGCTTAGTCGTAGTAACATAACTTTCCTCTCTTGCTTGATGATTTGATTAATTATATGCGACTCAGTTACTTATAATTAAAGGATAATTAAGAAAAGGGCAAATTGTGTGGTACGCTCACCCAACTCAATATTGCCACCACAGCTGTCCAAACCCCTCATTACAGCTTGGGCGAACAGCTCGTCTGTCTTGGCCTCCAACCTGCTGGTATCAACTTCGGGATTAAACCTGAGGATTGACTCCTAAAAATCAATGAGACCATAATGTTAGAATCAATGAATTATCCCTTCGAGAAAGTATAACATCAAAACACCAGCTCATTTAACTGCTCGCGCCGCTCCTAAAATAACTATAGTACCTGGTTTTAGATATTATTCTCAACTTGTCCAACTTCACTCATTATTCAAAAAGGTTTATGTATTGTTTAAATACGTAAAGTCTATTTCGTTCGGCTCCCGTTACCTCTGTTAAAATATCAACATCTTCCAAAGATCTAATAAGCTTATAGGCGGTAGGCATAGAAACATCAGCGGCCTTACTCACCCCTTCGGCAGTAATAATCGGTCGTTCATACAATTGGCGAATCACCTGTTGTGCTTTTCCAACTCTTTTGCCCATCTCCTGCAAGTCGTGATCTACTTGTTGTTGGAGCTGCATTATAGCGTCAAACGTTTTGATTCCACTTTTGGCCGTATCAATGACTCCTGCTAAAAAGAATTTTATCCACTGTATAATATCATCCTTTTCCCGAACCCGCATCAGGTTATCATAGTATGCCTGCCGGTGGCGCTCGAAAAAATCAGACAAGTAAAGAATCGGCTGTTTTAAAATACCTTGACTAACCAGATAAAGCGTAATCATGAGCCTCCCTACCCGACCGTTTCCATCAAGAAACGGATGGATGGTCTCAAACTGGTAATGAACAATGGCAATTTTAATCAGATCCGGCAGATAGATTTCCTCGTTATGCACGAAGTGCTCCAAATCACTCATCAGCTCCGGGATACTTTCATGAATAGGTGGAATAAAAAGGGCATCTTTAATTGTTGCTCCGCCGATCCAGTTCTGGCTCGTTCTGAATTGGCCCGGTTGTTTTTGCTCTCCCCGTACCCCTTGCATAAGTACTTTATGCGTGTTTTTGATCAGGCGAGACGAAAACGGAAGCTCCTCCAATTCATTTATAGCTGCATCCATCGCCGCAATATAATTTTGTACCTCCTCCCAGTCGTCCCTCTTTTCAGGGGCAACACGTTCTTTGTCCAAAAGCGCTTCTTCTACTTTCGTTTGGGTGCCCTCAATCTTGCTGCTCTGTGTCGCCTCCTTAGCCACGTGCATGCTAATAAACAGATCAATATTGGGGATATATTCAGAATACATATCTAAGCGGCCCAGCTGGCGATCGGCCTGACTTAATAAATCCACAATTTCCATACTTTCAAGCTGCCACTGCCGATTAACAGCATTGGGCTGAAAACTCTGGTAATGATCTTGGTTTATATATGTACCTGCTTTGAAATTTTTCATTGGACCTTAAATAAGGATTTCGCTATTTAACAAAATGATCTATTTCTTAAATAAGGAAGATGCTTATTTAAAACAAACCTACCTTCCTTAAATAGGGACATGTTTTAAGAAAGCTGTTAAAGATAAACTCACGATATTAAATAAGGCATAACCTAATTTAAGGAAATACTAAAAATCTTAATTACACTGGGGGGGCTTAATTAAATAAAGAGCAAAACATTAAATTAGAATGGTATTTGCCTACAAAATACCTTGTACGTAAAAAGCACTGTCATCCTGAGCCTGTCGAAGGATCTCTTGGTAACAACTCGCGTAGTATCTAAAGGATTAGCCCTGATCCATGAGCAAATCGCTTCCAGGAGATGGATTCGACTTCACTTCGTTTCGCTCACCATGACGGTCGTTGATGAGGAGATTCTTCGAGTCCATTCGCTGCGCTCATTCCCCTCAGAATAACGGACCTTGGTAAAGATGTTCGGCTTTACTCCCCCTAAACAGGCATTAATGTAATAAAACTGTAAGGACCACCCTCTGTAAACAATCTTACTATCTTATGGAAAAGAAATATCACGTATATATAATGACTAACCCCCATCACACGGTACTTTATACCGGTATTACCAGCGATATTATCAAACGAGGCTGGCAACACCGGAAGAGAGAAGTGGAGGGATTTACAAAACGCTACAATTGTACGAAGATGATTTATGTTGAGGAGTACGATCATCCCCAAGAAGCTATTGACCGGGAAAATCAAATTAAGGGCTGGACTCGTAAAAAGAAGGAGGCGCTTATTAAGCGGTTAAATCCGGAGTGGAAAGATTTATATGGGGAGTTTATTTGATCTCTTTTAAAGCAACCCTTGCACAACAATAGCCTATCTTTATGGAGATGGTTCGGCTGGCTCACCATGACATCAATACTAAACATAAAAGCACCGTCATCCTGAGCCTGCTGAAGGATCTCTTGGTAACAACTCGCGTAGTAGCTAAAGGGCTCCCCCCCGCACCAGGGAGCTTATTCGAGGAGAGGAAATCGACATGCTAAAAGAGACCGACGCTTCGGTAAATGTGGCTGAAAAAATTCACAATAAAATATTGTGTGCTGACCACTTTTGATCTGTTAGGGATCATTTAACTGGCTTTCAGCCCAGCGAAAAAAACCGACAAATACTACCGATATGAGCGATCTTTGGTATATAGGGATGAAAACAATGCTGAAAACAAAACTATCAAAAAAATTATATCAAACTTTAAAAAAAACATGGAAAAACGCGAGCTCAGTGAATATAATAGATTTTAAATATTTACTTCCACTACAACTGTACTTGCCTATGAAATGGATAGCACTTCTTCCCATTCTTCTTTAAAAGGACCACTCTCTGTAGAAATATCAACAATTTCCCTGAGCTCTTTCCGGTAGTGATCTCGTATCGTTGAGATGGAAAGATTGGACAGGCCTCCTCCCTCTTCAACTAACGTACTGACTGCTTCTTTAAGATTTTGGTAATGAAATTCAGCGTGTTCGCGCGCATCCCGGTGGACGATCTTCCCATTTCTCCGCTCCTGGTATTCTTTCGCCAAGATATCTTTCATAGAGTAATGATCCGGCCAGGGCGAAACTACTTGTGATTTGTGAAGCCTGACGGAGTTATCAGGCTCTATGTATATCTTCAATGTAACATCCCCGGGGCCGCGGACTTGCAAAATCAAATCTGATCTTTTCATCTGTTAATAAATTTGTGGTTAACTGATGGTTATACACAAATGTATCGTCCTAGGGAGACACCGTGTTGTCACCCCACTTTAAGTAAAACCACCCCTCCTCATAGCCTCCAAAGGCCGATAATTGTTCCGTTTCAATCGCATGCCTATTCGATTTTTTTCTATGCCTATGTTTTGATTGGATTATGCGCATCAATCATTTGGTTGAATACTATGTTTTTGTGGAAACATGCGCATGTTTTCGCAAAGTATGCAAAACACTCTCTTGAACTGTGTTTATGGCTTCCTAATGCCTTTCGGAAGTCCATATATCCCCATATCTCTCAGGATAAGCCGTAAAATAAAAAGCAATATCAGATTAGCTTAAAAAATCTCGTCTTTTCGGTTCCTCATTCGTCTTTAGGATAGAAATAAATCTGAATAAAACTATACACTGCAACAAGTCCTGAAGGACTCTACAACGGGGGAGCAGCTACGCCCGGGGGCACTATATATCAGGGACGATATGGTCGGCCGGGATCGCTCCGAATACATCAGCGACACCTATCGAATTAACCACCTTTCTAATGTGGTCCCTCAAGACTATGATGGGTTTAATGGCGGTGCGAGGATATAACGTAACCAGAGCGATATATCCAAGAGACTATCCTAGAAGAGAGGGAAAAAGAGGTTTGGGTCATGGCCGGTCCAGTTCTGGGCCTCGGTGAGATCCAAGACTATTGGGTGAGCGTAGATATCATTAAAGCGATGACCGGGCTAGATTTCTTTCGGATCTTGACGAAGCCGCCCAAGTCTCGCTAGAGGCAACCGATACCTGGGTAAACTGGAATAGGTTTTAATTAATTGACATAAGAAGCTGTACTCACTTTACAAGCATCATCTTTTTTTGCTCAACTATCCTCTGCTGATCTTTTCCTTCTGCTACCACGCGATAAAAATATAATCCACTGGCCATATTGCTGGCATTCCATTGCAAATCATGTTGACCAGCCTTTTGAACTTCATTAGCCAAGGTGGCCACCTTTCTGCCTAACACATTAAAAATAGTAACCTTAACTCTCATTTGATCAGGTAATTGATATCTAATAGTAGTAGTTGGATTAAAGGGGTTGGGATAATTAGGCATCAACTTAAACTCTGAGGGGGCTATTGCTGTAAGCCTTATCTTCTTTGACCAAGAAAACCCTGATCCGTTTTCAGCTTTAATATGTACAATTGCTGAATCACCGGCCGAAACCTCCCCTATTATTCCAAATGTAAATGTTACAGGCACTTCTTTCTCTTTTTCAATACTCTTTATTTGGTACTCTTCCTCTTGAGCCTTAAACCAGACCGGACCTTCCTCCACCGTCACTGAAAGATTACTTAAGTCTCTTTCAGTACTATTAGCAAGGACCAGTTGTATTAGGTTACCCTCACTGCCTATAGGCACCTCATATACCTTTTTGTTTTCGACCTTACTTTTTTGACCAATTAGTGATAAGGGAACACAGCAAATAATAAATAATACAGCGATTTTTTTATAAACTTGTACAATCATAACGACATCTCTTACTTGTTTTTACCCGGAGACTCTTTTGATAATTGATTCTTTAAATACTCTGCATTAAAGAAAAGCAACCCATACCCTTCACTTGTCAAATGCTTATCTTTTTGGGCTTTGACCTGATTTATATAAGCCGTAAGTACATTTCTTGCAGTTTTTTCTTTCCCCTTCTTCAAATGCCTTTTAACATTATCCAATTTCTTTTTCAGACTATTACAGATCCCTTTTTGAGTGATCCACTTTAGATTACACGCTTGATCCTGATAAGTTATGAGTGAATCTATTACTGCATTTTCTTTAACAGAGCCTAAAAAGCTGTAAGATCCCAATGTAGTTCCAGAAACTGAATTATTTATAAGATCATTAGCATCATAAGATAAATCACCATTATTCCCTTTAACAAAATAGGTGGACGGACGTGGCAGTCCAGTAGCCTCAAAACTAAATGAAGAATATGAATTCCCGACTTCTAAAAGAGCAGTTGGAAGTTTTGAAGCTTGCCATCCAACAATATGCATAGTATTGAGCGATTTAAATTCCCAATTCTTAGGGCTTGATTTATTATTTGTATTTGAATACAAATTCTTCAAAGCAAACTCCTCAACATGTTGTACACTTTCACTCTTATTTTTAACAGTATAATTAAAAATTAGCTCATCACTATCTGCTTTTTTCTTAATTATGGCATCAACTTCTACGTCAATACCATCACGAGGTAATTGATCTGGAAGTGAAATCCCCCAATCACCATATTTTTGACCATTCCAACTGTATAGTACAGGCTTTCCATCAAACCCCTTCCCCTTTATTTCCAATACCCCATCCGGCTCAATATCTATAAGTTCAGACGATTCCCGTCGCATCTTGATAATCGACTGACCATCGTCGTTCGTATTAGATATTAACTCAGCTCGATTGCCATTCCACTCATAAATTAGCGAGCTCTCACTTTGTCCTTGCATTCCATGATAAAGTGCTACCCAAATCTCAACTATCCCATCTTTATTCAAGTCCATGGCTCCCTTCAAATTTCCACCGGCAAAATTTGTTGAATTAATTAAGGAATTAGATAGCCATAAAATTTCTTCATTTTTGAAAATTCCAATTCGGTCTTCAACCTCTTTATTACTTGAATTGAATCTATTGCTGACAAAGAACATATAACAATCTCTAAGAGTCCCGTAAGGATCTCTGATTGGTTTTTCAAAGACCCAATATTCTGAAGTTTTCGCACTGTCAAAATTAACAATACCAATAACCTTTAAATTTTTATTCAGATATTGATCTACTAATTGCTGAATAGTTTTATAATCCGCATTTGTTACACCAGGTTCTTTCATCTGAGCACGACCAACTGAAACCAGTCCAAACACAACTATAGTCAAACATGATATGGCAAGTTTGAATGAGTTCATTGTCCTCTGTTAATATCTTCCTGTAACTGTTTCAATAAATACTCTGTATTAAAATACAATAGGCTGTATCCCTCGCTTGTCAAATGGTTACGATGAACAGCCTCAACTTCGTTTAGAAATGCCTGCACATTATTGGTGACCGTTCTTATGTTACCACGCTCGAGTTGGAGTTTTACATTTTGCAGTTTCTTCTCTAGGCTATTGCAAACGCCCCGGTTAGTAATCCACTCCAGCTGGCAGGCCCGGGTGGTGTAAGACTGCAAGGAGTCGGTGAATACGCTCGCATCGAAAGGATCAGGAGGATTAGCCGGCCCAAGTGTATAACCAGAAACAGAGTTTGTTTTAATATCCTCCACTATGTCTTCAAAAGAAACATCCGTCGGCGTCTCGTTGGCTCCCTGAATATAATAACGCGATATAAACGGAAGGGCTTTTGTAGAATATGAAAACGAAGAATCTGTCTCACCCGCTAGTATTTCATCCTGCTCCATTCCCCAGTCAGACCAAAAGAAAAACGGGGTTCGATTCCTATCTGAAAAACGCCAACCATGTTTAGAAGTATGCTCAATTACCAATTTTTTTATTTGAGGCAATAAATAAAACTCATTAATTCCCTGCTTACTATTTTCCTTATTCTTTAATATATATTGATAATGCAATGCCCCATCTTTTTTTGTTACAAAGCTTTTTACAGAAATACTCAGTTTATCTCGAGGATAGAATGTACTAGGACCTGGCTGTGGAGTATCCGACCAGGAACCAAACGCTTGTCCATTCCAGCTAAAAGTTTTGTAACCTTCCTGATCGCCAAATTTATAGGATTGAATTTCTTCTACCCCATCTCCATTTACATCGGCAAACCACATGTGTCCATGAGGGACATAAACCTGAGATTCGTGGCCGGTATCATTTAATCCATTAACAATTTTACCTTGGGTACCATCCCAGCTGACAATCCATACTTCTCCTGCTCTTCCTTTTGCACCTTGTTTCCATGTGAATATTAATTCCAGGTTACCGTCTCCTGTCAGGTCTCGGCTCGCATAAAAGTTTGCCAGACCGGTGTCAGGACGATTTATGATTCTTGGGGAAACCCATAGGAACTCACCATTTCCATATATACCTATGAACCCTTTATTCTGATTCTCTGTATTTCTAGGACCGAGTGCCATCACAATATAAGTTTCATTCATTAAATCATGTGGATCTTGGACCCGATTTTCATACAGCGATGATCCTTCGGCTTGATCAAATTCTACAATGGCCAAGTCATAATCTACTCCAAATCTATTTGTGATTTGTTGCCGAATGTTCTGAATGATTTCATCATTTATATCATGTTGTTGAGCAATGGAGTAAGCCGGGAAGAGTAACTCCAATAACATTACAGTCAGAATCGTAAAATTTTTCTTATTCATAACAACAGTTAGTAGATTAATTTGTTTGGGGTAAATACAAATTCATGAATTGAAAAACCTTTTCTTCATATCGAGGTGCGTATGGATTCCATTTATCCACAGCCTGATACCAACTCTTTTCATATCCTTTTTCCCAGTTTACTTTTTTGGTTACTTGGTTTTGTAAATGGGTTTGATACAAGAGCATTACTACCTTGAAATGTACAGCTAACTCACTCAAATCTTCTGGTCGAGCTGCTAGTTTTCCACTTTTTCTTTTTATCGGATAATTATAGTCCCTACTAGTAGTATATAGCAATTGTAATGGTCCATACGAACTAGCTATTCGAGTTTGGGCATACATATTTTTCAATCCTCCACGCCATTCATTTTTAAGGTATTTAGCCATTGTATCTCTTGCTATCGTATACAGCGAGTCTCCTGAATAATCCCTTTTTAAGCCACCCAATATTTCACTATAAATTTTCTTTGGCGCACCATAGATAAACTTCATTTTTCCAGAATTTTCTAATTGACCATATTGAGGCCAACCACCTTCAGACGGCTTTCCCTTAAGATGGGAGTATTTTTTTACCATATCCCAAATTGTCTGAGGAGATTTTGGGTAGATCAATTTTTCCAAGTACAAATGACTGGGAACTGACTCGCCAGTTCCCATCGAACTTTCTATAACCTTGTAAGGACTTTCAAACCAATGGTAAGGAGCATCATTGTTAATAGCATAGTCTCGCTTAGCACTTCTAATCTTGAACTCTGTATTGTATGCCTCATATAAATAACCAGGTGTAAATCCCCAACCAACTGAGCCACCAAAATTCTTGGCATATGATTCTTTATCAATATGTCCTTTTATCAACTGGGGCGGAACCCCATACTTCCCCGCATTCGCGATAATTACCGAATCCATATCTATCACTTCATCTAACACAGTTCGGGCTTTTCCGTACTTATTGCCAAGCTGGTTGGGCTTTACTACTTCTATTTTCAGTTCTCCACTGCTGCCAGCTGCTTCAGCTTTCAGCTTTACCTTATAGTCTTTTCCTTTCTCCCAATAGCGTCCTATCACCCGAACCATACCTGAAGGCAAATCGCCTGAACTAATTGAACCCGTATTACTATCAATTGAAGCCCACTTTTTCTCCCAATACACACCCGACTTTCCGCCGGATATTACCTCGATAGGATAATCTGAGAACGCATTGGGAACCAGCCCACTGGGCTCCGAAGGCTTACCGTCAGTACCAGCTGCTACCTCTTCAATAACTATCTCATTTTTCTGAGATGGATTCTTCCATCGAGCCGCGTAATATTTTGATTCGCCAAGCAATATTTCATTTCCCTCTGGCTCTCCAAACTCAAGCCTACCATAGCCAATCATATACCATGTCTCTCCTTCTTCAGAACTCGTTGATATACTGCTAGCGGATTGTGGTAAACCAGCACTCGAATCTGCTTTATTTTTGGGTAGCCGTATATACTGTATTAGTTCTTCATCTCCTTGGGTCTTAAGATATTCTACTAGTTTCTTTTGTTGCTTAGTATAATCAAACAAAGAATCCTGGCTCGTAGAAGGAGCTTCCATATTACTGGTAAACCCACTATTCATTGATAACAATTCAAAGGAACGATCAAACGTAATATCAGTACCAACATATATCCATACTACAGCAGACTCTTGATCTATATCAGGGTTGGCGACAAATTTGATACCCGGGGAAAGATAGTTTCCCCCATTACCTATATTTTTGCCATCTGCTGTCTCCAAATGCCCATACTTCTTCCCTTTAATAATAGCTACTGAATAGAATTGGTGACCTTCCTCAAAATACTGCTGTTCACCATCCCTATACTCAAAATAGGGTTTGATCAGAGTTTTATTACCGGGTGAAATAGGATCCTTTTCAAAACCTACTTTTAAAGCTTCTCGTCTTAAAGACATACGCTCATACCCCTCAATTTCATAAGGAGGATATGGATCTTTCAGTTTTGTTTTTGCGAATATATCAGGGGAAGAAAATCCAGGTTCAAAACCTAACTCATCTACTGTTTTTGTTAAATACAAAACAGGTTGTGTAACATTAGTTAAATAATCTCCCCGTTGTTTACCATCTTTAGATACTAAAGTGCCATATTGTTTACCCTCTTCATTAATCCAAACATCGAACTTCTGATCTTTAGGAAATTTCTTATCCCATCCAATGTTTGTTCGTCCTGTAAAATAGACATAAGTAGTGTCTCCATATATAGTTGCATATGGAAGCGGATATGGTTCTACCCCATTTGGATCACTTGGCATTAAACCTTCACCTAAACTTATCGAAAGATCATTAAAAAGAAGATCACTTCCCCCTTCAAATCGTATCTTCCAAAAAGACTTATTACCATACATCTTTATATCTTTGACAGGATCATGTGAGGACTTAATATAAAAAACCATTTTCTCACCTAACGAATAGGGACCAAGGCGAAAAGTTTGATGAATTTTATCACCTACATTTTTAGCAAGTAATTTTTGTTCTGGGGACTCTAAGTACAGGTCATAATTATAGCTTTTGGTTGCTCTTTCTATCTTCACATACCCCCACCTTTTTTCATCAAATGAGAAATGTACATTGCCCGGATCAGTAAAATCTTTTTTGAGACAATTCATTACTCTTTGAGGTGGAAAAGATAATTTTGTTGAATCTGGTTCCCAACTTAAAGACATAACATCCAAAAAGGAATAACCTTGGTAATCTTGCTCAAGGTTACACCTGTGAGATGACGATCCGACATACCTTTTTTCACCAGTTTTTCTATTCTTAAAATAAAATGTAAAACCAGTCCATTGAGGAAAATGACCTAAGTTATAATCATCAATGGCCCTACCTGCTGCTATTCTACCGATATCCTCTTCATATAACACCCAGTCTTCTAAGTAATAACGGCTGCTAGTTTTAATATCTAACGTTATATCACCACTATAACCTATGAAAAACCGAAAGTTCTCATATGCACCATTGGTTGAAGCTAAAGAGGTTTTTTTGTTTTGAAGCTCCATCCGGTCTTTAATAACAACCTGCGCTGAAATATTAAATGGAATAGATAAGAACAATGATAGTACGATCCCATAAAAAACTTGATGAATAAATTTCATTTTATCTTGCATTCTTTTTTGAACATACTCCGAAATTAATAGTCTTACTAACAGGAGTATTGAGAAAGCAATTTGTTACAATATTTTTAAGATCTATTCATTCAACTTCCTATTGCAGTGGATATATATTATGCTGAATAGTAAAATAACTTATCCAAAAAGAAGGCGTCTAAGCCATCTCTCTGCTCCTGGTATTCTTTCGCCAAAATATCTTTCATAGAATAATGATCCGGCCAGGGAGAAACCACTTGGGACTTATGAAGCCTGACAGAGTTATCTGGCTCTATATATATTTTCAATGTAACGCTCTCGGGTCCCTGAACTTGTAGTATCAAATCTGACTTTTTCATCTGCTGAAGCTTTTTTATTTGTCTAATGAACGTTGATGGAAACGTATCATCAGGGGAAGACACCGTATTGTCACCCTACTTTACGCACCTTTCCTTCCCATTAGCACTATATCTTATATCTAGAAACCGCTTTGATACCACCCTAATCTCTTTTTGATTTACTTATACCTATGTTTTGAACGGCAGAAACAAGTGATCCTCGGCCGGCTGTTCCCAATTTTTCTAATACTCTGCCTATACTAATTTAGCTCTATACTGGCATATGTGGTCTGTATCCGAGTTCCTAAATTTTCCTGTATCCAATCACTAACTTTCATCTTGATAAAGTGCCCGGAAAAGGAGTTTATACCACCTGCACCAACATCCAAAAAGACACTACACCAATGTCTATAAACGAAGACGATTTACAGTTCATTTTTGAGGCAGAGAAAGCGGAAACCAGTCCCTCTGAAGAGGAGCTGGACTTCCTGGAACAACGAGCCCGAATTGAGGCTGACACACTTCCCCTTTTAAGTATTGATCAATATGAGGAACAATACGCACTGTTTTGCCAATACGGACTGGAAGAGGAGATGCTTCAACGAACAGAGCCCCATATCCGGTATCTCAGTCGTTTCGAGCCGGGCGAATTACTGGCAAGCAGTTTCTATAAGCAGTTTAGGAATAAGAAGATCGTCCGCCAATATGTGAAAGAAAATATTGACTTGGTAGAGGATTAAGGGATAAAGACACAGCAAATATTACATCCCGAAGAGTTAAAGCTGCCCCCATTTTTCTTATGAACCAAGAGTGGTGGCATATTTTTAACAATACCCCGCCAACTAGCTGAGTTATTCCCCATTGCACATTGTCATATACAAAGAACCAAAGTAGAAATACATTTTTGAAACTATTACTCTTACTTATCAGTCTTAATTTAATTATTCTTCTGTAATGCAAACTGCTGTATTGAAAAGAGGTGTTATTTCAACTCCTTTCACAAGAGACCTCTACGGTTGTACAAAACACATTTCCTATAATAGCACCCCAAGGCAAAATTAATCTGTCAATTCTCAAAATACATTGGTTCTATCAACCTAATAAAGAAAGTGAATATATTTTTGTACACAGAAACAACATCAAATATCTTGGGTATGATACAAGATTTGCCGATGACCAAGCTATTGAATTTGAAGTAGAAGAAACAAAACAGATAAGGGGCTAAGTGCAATGAATGTAGGAAAGCAGAAGTATAATATTCTGCTTATTCAGATATAATTCTAAAGTCCTGGTGGGTGCCGGGGCTTTTTATTGACCAGTACTAATCAGGAGCAGCTACATTGCTCACCAGAAGTTCTTTTTCCTCTTTGCTAAACTGTTTAATCTCATACTCTCTTTTGCAGGCTTCAGACCTGTTAGAATGCTCTTCCACATAAACCACAGCCTTGGGCTCGTTACTGCGCAGATACTTGGCCCCCTTCCCCTCTTTGTGTTTGTGCCAGCGTCGAACCAAGTGGTTGGTACTGCCGGTATATAGGTTCCCATTAAAACAACGAATCATATATACAAACCAAGAATCCATGGAATTTTATTCGAATTGTAGGTCTAGATATAGCTTATTTCATACTCAGTAGGAGAAGTACTGAACCAGTTTGATGGAAGGTAATAAATTATTGCCACTATCATCTCAAGCTGACCAAATATGTTCCTCAACAAAAATCAGCGTAAGATTTAAGTGTTTTTCTCTTAATTATAAGTCACAAAAAATTCGGAAAGTATTATCCAATACGTTTATGTTCAGACAGACATTACATAAAAAAAGCCCCACAAGTATCAGTTGTGGGGCCCTAACTATTCATCAAGAGAGACGCTCATAAGTTGAGCGTTTGTAAATATCATCAGTTCCCGTTTAATAACCAAACTATAAACGAAATTTGAGTGTATATGCCTACCTCGGTATAAGCTTTTATGCCAATACAAGCTCCTTATCTATAGGCTTTTAACCGTAGGTGATCTTAAGTTGAGACATTTATAAGAAAAAGATCAACAACGGAACTATTAAAGTTTGTCCCATCAAACCAAAACTTAGTATACGATTCTGTGTTAACAAAATATACCGCTCTTGAGGAAACTATCTTTTTAAAAGGATACAATTATTTTCAATACAAACAGACCGCTCCCCATAATTATCTCTACTATCATTCATTTAACTGCCGGTACTGTTGGCGGGCAACATCCGCAAAGGTCTTGGATGCTTTATTTCGATAGCCCCCTTTTCGCCACAAGATACCTACTTCGCGCTGGGGAGATGGTTTCTCAAGGTGTATCGCCATAAGCCCTTCGGCAGCCTTCATCTCCATTGTCAGTGCCGGCAATATCGTACCAACCTTTGTGTTGTATTGAATAGCAGAAAGTAGACCGTCAATGGTATTCATTTCAATCTGTACATTAGGTTCAACTTCTTCTTCTTGAGCAACCGCATCCCAAATCCTTCGGGTACAATAACCATGGGAAAGCAATAACAGCTGCTGCCCATCCATCTCTTTAACATCAATAGCCGTGCGGTCAGCCAATTTGTGCCCAGCATTTACAATCATCAACAACTGCTCGCTGAAAATACGATCAAAGTCGAGCTCTGAATACACCGAGGGGTTAAAACTAATACCAATATCCAGCTCATGATTATATAACTTTTCTTCAAGTAAAGGAGCAGAAAGTTCTTCAATTGCCAGCTTAACCTTAGGATATTCGCGGGAGAAGTGAGAAACTACCCGGGGTATGAGATATGCGTTGACCGTTTGCACAACACCTATACTCAAAGTGCCTCGACAAAGTCCTTCAAGATCTTCAATCGCATTTTTAGCTTCTTTTACCTCATTAATAATCTTCTTGGCCCGTTGATGAAGAATCTCCCCTGCTTCAGTAAATCGCAACCGATTGCGAGAACGATCAAACAGAGGCACCCCCAGCTCCTCTTCCATGCGTTTTACCTGCTGCGATAACGCTGACTGTGAGATAAATAGTTTTTCTGCGGCTGCGGTAAACGTTCCTTCTTCTGCTATTGACACCAAATATTTTAATTGTCGTAGCTCCATATCAACTATAAGTTATACTTATGATAGTAAGAAGTAAATATCGATAGACTTATAACTAAAATCCAGCTAATTTCCTCTTCACAGTTATAAACAAACTTTAAAAAACAAATATGGAATTGCGGATACTACTTTCAACTTTGACTTTTCTTATCACACTTAGCGGGATTGTCTCAACCAGTACTGCTCAAATAGCACCTGAAGAGGAGATAGCCCTCCTCAACACCGCAGATATGGACCTTAACCAAGCAGTGGTTAGCTATCAAAACGAACTTGACCTACTCATCTTCGAAATGAGTGTGAAAGGAACCGCCGGCAACACAACACCCGAGCCCGCCGGCCAAATGAACGGCGCACCCGTACTGGGTTACATTTTCCCTACAACACTCAATCCTTCAGACGTAGGTTTCGGCAACGTTGAAGGCATCGTGGCTTTTGCCGTGACCTCTCATCCCGACTTTGACGACACCCCATTATGGGATGAGAATAATGACAAAAATTATGAAAACGACGGCAATTCTTTCCACACGCACTGGGTTGTACTGGAAAAAAATGAGGATACTCCCGAAGGACTAGCCGTCAAGGAATTAAAGAAAGAAAAACAAAGCGTAGTACTCCCGCCTACT